>NZ_JBVAPG010000019.1:0-78676 GCF_055413685.1 Bradyrhizobium sp. LeoA1Lang
AGCCACTTGTACCCGATCCGGCGGCTCACGCCGAACCGCCGGCAGGTCGCCGCAAACGATTCCTCGCGCTTCTCAACCGCCACCACAAACCGCATCCGCTCTTCCACGGTACAGGTCTCCTTCCACCCCATCGGCAAGGTCCTCCTTGCCGACCAGTTGACCTGTTACCCATGTCGCCGGTCTATTCTGTTACCCATGTAGCCGGTCAGGACCCGCGCCACCTTCTCCCACAAGGGGAGAAGGGAAGGACGGCGCGCAAGGCGCCTTTGCCCCTCTTTCTGAGCGCCAAATTTTCGTGAATGTTCCCGCGATTCGAGCCATTGACTCGTGATCGATCGAGCCTATACTAAACCACATGGTTAAGTATCTCGACGAGACGCTGGACCGTACGTTCGCGGCGCTTTCCGATCCCACTCGCCGCGCGCTTCTGGCACGGCTTGGCGAGAAGGAAAGCCTATCCGTGAGCGAATTGGCGCAGCCATTTCAGATGTCGCTGCCCGCGATCATGAAGCATCTCGACGTGTTGTCGGATGCCGGCCTGATCACGCGAGAGAAGACCGGCCGCACGGTGGCGTGCCGGCTGACTGCGCGACCGATGGAGCAGGCGATGGACTGGCTCAATCGCTATGTGCGCTTCTGGTCCGACAATTTCGATCGCCTTGCCGCCTTTGTGGAGGAAGACCCATGGCCATCAGCAGCGCCAAGCCCGGCCCCGCCGCGCGCCCCGGCCTCACCCTCACGCGCCGTTTCCGCGCGCGGCCGGAAAAAGTCTACGCCGCATGGACCGAACCGGAAAACCTAGTGCGATGGTTCGGGCCGGCGAATGTGAAGCCCGGCTCTGTGCGGGCTGAGCTCGATGTTCGTGCCGGCGGGCGCTACCGCATCAGTTTCAACGGCAACGACGGCGAATATCACGAAGTCGGCGGCGTCTATCGCGACGTCGTGCCAAACGAGCGATTGGTTTTCAGTTGGGCCTGGCATTCGACGCCAGAGCGCGAGTCGCTGGTGACCGTGTCGCTGAGACCCGATGGCGCCGGCACGCTGTTGACCTTCCATCACGAGCAGTTCGTCGACGAGACCGCGCGCGACAATCATGAGCGTGGATGGACCGAGCTGTTCGCCAAGCTGGAAGATTTCATCGCCTGAATGCTGTCAAAGGAGGGTGCCATGCAGCCACACAAGGTCGTGTCACGCGAGGAATGGCTCGAAGCGCGCAAGGCCCATCTGGCGCACGAGAAGGAATTCACCCGTGCCCGCGATGCCCTCAGCGCGGAGCGGCGGGCATTGCCCTGGGTCAAGATCGACAAGTCCTATCTGTTCGACGGCCCGAACGGCAAGCTGGCGTTCGCCGACCTGTTCAAGGGCAAGCCGCAACTCGTCGTGCAGCACTTCATGTTCGCGCCCGATTGGGATGAAGGCTGCAAGAGCTGCTCGTTCTGGGCCGACGGAAACGAGCGCATGATCCCGCATCTTGCGGCGCGCGACACCACGTTGGTGGCGATCTCGCGCGCGCCCTTCGAGAAGCTGGAAGCGTTCAGGAAGCGGATGGGCTGGACGTTCGACTGGCTGTCCTCGGCGAACAGCGACTTCAATCATGACTTCGCGGTGTCGTTCACGCCGGAGGAACTGAGATCGGGCGCCAGGATCTACAATTTCGGCACGTCCGGTTTCGGCGTCGAGGAGGCGCCGGGCATCAGCGTGTTCTATCGCGACGAGGCCGGCCACATCTTCCACACCTATTCGTGCTTTGCCCGTGGCCTCGACATGATGAACGCGGCCTATCACTATCTCGACCTCACGCCGCTTGGCCGTCACGAAGAGGGCCTGCCTTATCCGATGGACTGGGTGCGGCACCGTGACCAATACCAGCCGACGCCGGTTCAGGCATCCTGTTGCCATAGCTGAGAGACCCGCAAACCGTCATTGCGAGCCGCCGGGTCGGCGCTAGCGCCGCCCAATGACGGGCTCCACGAAGCGATCCATGCCGCCGTATGCGGAGAAATGGATTGCTTCGTTGCTTCCGCCTCGCAATGACGGGAACAACAACAGGAACCGCCCATGCCCTATGTCGATGGCTTCATCCTCGCCGTCCCGAAGAAGAATCTCGCCGCCTATGCCCAGATGTCGCGAAAGTGCGGCAAGATCTGGCGCGAGTATGGCGCGCTGGACTATCGCGAATGGGTCGCCGAGGACGTCAAGCCCGGCAAGCTCACCTCGTTCCCCCAGAGCGTCAAGCTGAAACCCGGCGAGACCGTCGTGTTCGCGTGGATCACCTACAAATCCCGCGCCCAGCGCGACAAGATCAATGCCAAGGTGATGGCGGACGAACGCCTCAAATCCATGATGAACGGCAAGTCGGTACCCTTCGACGGCAAGCGTATGATCTATGGCGGATTTGCGAGCCTGGTGAAGGTATAGCGGCGCTCGCGCTACACAAACTGTTTCCGCAGAGACGGCCGAAGTGATCGCCGGTCGGCCGCTGGCTGACTTGCGCCCGTGTCGCGACTCCTGTACTTTGCAATGCAAAGTTCGGACAACCGATGCGCGACCTCGACAAGGCCCTGGCCGACATTCTTGCCATCCGCAGCCAGATTGCGGCGGGCACGGCGTTCCGCGGTTACGGTCCGGCGACCGTGGCCGCCACCGCCGGCGTGGCGCTGCTGACGGCGATCCTGCAGTTCCTCTGGCTCGATAATCCGACCGGGAACCCGCTCACCTTCTTTGGCGGCTGGACCGTGGCCGCGCTGCTTTCGGCCGCGCTGATCTGGACCGAGATGCGGGCGCGCTCGCGCCGCCATCATTCCGGGCTCGCGGACGCCATGATCCAGCAGGCGGTCGAGCAGTTCCTGCCCGCGGGCATCGCCGGCGTCTTGCTCGCGATCCTGTTGTGGAAGTTCGCCCCGGAAACGCTGTGGATGCTGCCCGGCCTGTGGCAGGTGCTGGTCAGCCTCGGCGTGTTCGCCTCCGTCCGCTCGTTGCCGCGCAGCATCGCCCTTGCCGGCGCCTGGTATTTCCTCTCCGGCTTTGCGGTGCTGGTGGTCGCGAGCCAGAGCCACGCGTTGTCGCCCTGGACCATGGGCCTGCCCTTCGTCGTCGGCCAGGTTTTGATGGCTGCCCTGTTGTATTTCGCCACCGGAGAAAACGATGTCGAAGATTGAAGCCAACAACGCGCCGTTCTCCTATGACGGTCTCGACCGCGTGATCCACGAGAAGGCGCGACTCGGGCTGATGACCTCGCTGATGACGCATCCCAAGGGATTGGCGTTCGCCGATCTCAAGCAGCTTTGCGGATTGACCGACGGCAATCTCAGCCGTCATCTGCAGGTGTTGCAGGAAGCCGGACTCGTCGAAGTCACCAAGGGCTATGAGGGCAACCGCCCGCACACCACCTGCCGCCTCACCAAGGCGGGCCGCCGCCGCTTCCTCGACTATCTGGTCGTGCTGGAGCGGCTGGTGCGCGACGCCGCCAAGGCCGCGGGCAAGGAAGGCGCCGCGCCTTCCCGGCTCGGCATCCTGCCGGCCTGATCACGATTCCTTTTTTGATCGGAGACTTTGTAATGCAAAGTGATCTTTCCTCCAAACTTCACGTCGGCATCATCATGGACGGCAATGGAAGATGGGCGACGCGGAGGGGGCTGTCGCGGCTGCGCGGCCACGAGGCCGGCGTCGAAGCGATCCGCCGCATCGTCGAGGCGGCGCCCTCGCAGGGGGTCGGCACGCTGACACTCTACGCTTTCTCCAGCGACAATTGGCGCAGGCCGAAGGCCGAGGTCACCGCGCTGATGGGCCTGTTGCGCTTCTATCTCGCCAACGAGATCCAGGCGCTGGTGCGCAATGGCGTCCGCCTCACCGTGATCGGCCGCCGCGATCGCCTTCCCAACGGCATTGCGGCTGCGATCGCCCGCGCGGAAGGCGCGACGGCTGATGGCGACGCCCTGCATCTGCGCATCGCGATCGATTATTCCGCGCGCGATGCCATCCTCAACGCCGCGACGCGGGTCGCCGGCTTTGGCAAGCTCACGCGCGAGACCTTCTCCGAACTCGTCACCGGCGAGCAGAATCTGCGCGATGTCGATCTCATCATCCGCACCAGCGGCGAAAAGCGCCTATCCGATTTCATGCTGTGGGAAGGCGCCTACGCCGAACTGCACTTCACCGATCGGATGTGGCCGGAATTCGATGGGGACGATCTCGCGGACGCGCTAGCCTCCTTCCACCGCCGCGAACGCCGCTTCGGTGGCCTGCAACCGGTCGCGCTGGAGGATGTGCCGAGCCTTTGAGCGGCGCGGACGCGTGCGCAACAGGTCGGAAGTCTCCTGTTGAAGATTCAAAGCCCGTTCTTAATCACCCGGCTCGTTCGAATGTAACATGTGTCGCTCCAGTGCGAGCGTCAGGATCGAACGACCAGCGGTGACCACGTGAGTGAATACCAATATTACGAGTTCAGGGCGATCGATCGGCAGCTCAGTCCGACCGAGCAGCAGGAACTGCGCGCGCTGTCGAGCCGCGCCGACATCACCGCCAGCAGCTTTGTGAACACCTATAATTGGGGTGACTTCAAGGGCAATCCTGATCGGCTGATGGCGCGATACTTCGATCTGTTCCTGTATCTGGCCAATTGGGGCACGCGACAGATCGCAATCCGCATTCCCAAGCTCGTGCTGGACGTCCCTCGCTTGAAACAATTCATTGCCGATCGGGATGTCGCCCGCATTCGATCTGAAGGTGAAAACGTCATTCTCGACGTAGCGCGGGATGAGCTGGATGCGGAGGACGAAGGCGGAGAGGGCTGGCTGGATGCGATCGCGCCGCTGCGCAATGATCTGCTCGAGGGCGATCTCCGGTCGCTCTATCTCGTGTGGCTGATGTCGGTCGAGAACAAGGACACTCCTGACAACACGATCGAGCCGCTCGACGGACTGGGGCCGCTGACGCCGCAGCTTGTCGCATTCGCAAACTTCTTCTGCATTGACCGCGATCTCGTCGAAGCGGCGGCCGTAAGGTCCGCGATCCTGCCCCCCGAACCATCGGAACAGGAAGTCACTGCAATGATCAAAGCTCTCGGCGCGAAGGAGAAAGACGGCTATCTACGTCGTCTCTACGATGGCGATCCGCTGGTCCGCGCGGATTTCCGTCGCCGCTGCCGTCCCGCCACCTCGCCAGGGAAGCCTGTGCAACCGCGCAGGCAGGCCGGCGAATTGCGCCGGATCGCGGCTGATCTGGCGGAAGCGCGCCGCAAGGCGGAGGAAGAGCGCCGGCAGGCTAAGGATCGGCGGGAGCGAGAGCGCGAGGCGAAAGCCAGGAAGATCAGAATAAATGCACTGAAGCGGCGGGGCAAATCTGCCTGGACGGACGTCGAAGCTATTGTCGCCTTTCGCAACAACGATGCCTATGATCAAGCGGCCGTCATGCTTGCGGACTTACGCGAGCTTTCGCTCCAGCAAGGGACTGACGACGAGTTTCATCGCCGCCTGACCGATCTTCGGGCGCGGCACAAGGCCAAGCGGCAATTGCTGGTCCGGCTTGCAGCTAACGGTCTTCACTGACGTTTCCGGTCCCGGCGGGAGGCCGGCGAGCCGAAGCCGCGCCAGATTCGCATCATCATCGTCACACTAGGTTAACCCTTAGCGGCTAGCTAGGCGCACCGACCTTCCCGCGAATCAAGTACAACCAGGGTCATTCCCATGGACAAGCAGATGCGCTGCCAATGCGGCCGGCAACGGACCGTCGCGCTGGACAAGCATTTCCGTACCGTCCTGCATTGCGAGAACTGCGACGTGGTCGAGCGGGCCGAGCCGGTCAGGCCGCGCGAGGACGCGCAGGCTGCGCTCCAGGACGCCTGAGCCCTCCACTTCGCTCAAAATGCTCTAACTGCCCGACGCGAGCTCCACGAGCTTCGCGATCGTGTTGATGTTCCGCGCCGTGCCGTTCGTCGCCGCCGGTATCTTCAGCTTCGACCGGCCGATCCCTGAGCCGTAGGCGACATAGATCTCGCGCTTGCCGAGGCGCACCTCTTCGTCCTGTTGCCCCTTGATCGTTTGAAGCGCTTCGGCCGGCGGCGCCTCATCAAGGAAGATCGCGACCGTCCAGTTCGGCGGCGCCTTCGGGAACGGATTGGCCTTCAGCGCCGCGGCCATCTCGTCGGCGGTCCGGATCACCACGCCGATCGGGCTGCCCGCATAGGCCTGCAGCCGCTTCTCCAGCGCCGCTTTCACCTTCGCGGCGGGCAATTTGCTGTCGAACACCACATTGCCGCTGGCGATATAGGTTTGTACGCTTGCAAATCCTTCGGCGACGCACATCGCTTTCAGTTCGGCCATTGGCAGCTTGCCGGTTCCGCCTACATTCACGGCACGCAACAGGGCGATATAGGTTGGCATTCCAGGCCGTATCCAAGGAGCGAGGCCGTGAGCATGCCACAGGCGCGCCAAGAGGGGCTACAGGACAAACGAGGTCAACTTGAAAAACCTTCCGATCACCTTGGCCGATATCAGGGCCGCCGCGGCCACCATCCGCGATTCCGTCATCGTCACGGCCTTCAACCAGAGCCGGACGCTGAGCGAGATCTGCGGCTGCGACGTCTGGCTCAAATTCGAGAATTTGCAGTTCACCTCGTCCTTCAAGGAGCGCGGGGCGTTGAACCGCCTGCAGGCGTTGTCGCCGGAGGAACGGCTGCGCGGCGTGATCGCGATGTCGGCCGGCAATCATGCGCAGGGCGTCGCCTACCACGCCTTGCGGCTCGGCGTTCCCACAACGATCGTGATGCCGATCGGCACGCCGATGGTGAAGATCGAGAACACGCGGCGCCATGGTGCCGAAGTCATCATCTCCGGTGCGACGCTGGAGGACGCCGCGCAGTTTGCCCGCAAGCTCTGCGAGACGCGCAGCATGACATTTATCCATCCCTATGACGATCCGCTGATCATGGCGGGCCAGGGCACGATTGCGCTGGAGATGCTCGCGTCCGTACCCGATCTTGATGTGCTCGTCGTGCCGATCGGCGGCGGCGGGCTGATCTCGGGCATCGCGATCGCCGCCAGATCGCTCAAGCCCGGTCTGAAGATCATCGGCGTCCAGGCCCAGCTCTACCCATCGATGTACAACGCCGTCAGGAACGAGCATCTGCCGATGCGCGGCGATACCCTTGCCGAGGGCATTGCGGTCAAGGCGCCGGGCCAGATCACGACCAAGATCGTGCGCGAATTGGTCGATGACATCCTGCTGGTCACGGAAGATCAGATCGAGCGCGCGGTGGCGATGCTGATTTCGATCGAGAAGACGGTCGTCGAAGGAGCCGGCGCCGCGGGCCTCGCTGCGGTGTTGGCCGCGCCGGAGCGCTTCGCGGGGCAGAAGCTTGGCCTGGTGCTGACCGGCGGAAATATCGACACGCGACTGATCGCCTCGGTCCTGACGCGCGAGCTCGCGCGCGAGGGGCGATTGACGCAGCTCGCGCTCGACATCGTCGACCGACCCGGCCAACTCGCCGCCGTCTCGGCGCTACTGGCCGAAGCCGGTGCGAACATCATCGAGGTCTCGCACCAGCGCACCTTCTCGGCGCTGCCGGCCAAGGCGACGCTACTCGAGCTCGTGATCGAAACCCGTGACCGCGCCCATCTGGACGATGTGCTGGCCAAGCTCGCGGCATCAGGTTTTTCGGCGCGCTGCACGTAGATGCGTAGCCCGGATGGAGCGAGGCGCAATCCGGGGTTCTCGCACGTGGCTCCAGCAGTCCCGGATTACGCTTCGCTGCATCCGGGCTACGTAACTGCAGCTCGATCTAGCCTCTGTCAGCGCAACAGATTGGTCCGCGCCAGGGTGACGACCTCGTCGGCGCGGCCGTTCAGCACTGCCTGCACCATGTAGAGGGTGAAGCCCTTGGCCATTTCGGTGGTCACCTTGGGTGGCATCGCGAGCTCCAGGCGGTTGACGACGGCGTCGATCACGACCGGCCCGGGATGCGCGAAGGCCTCAGTAAGCTTGCCTTCGACCTCGGCCGGATCCTCGATGCGCACCCCTTTGATACCGGTGGCCTCCGCCATCGCGGCGAAGTTCGGATTCTTCAGCTCCGTGCCGGTATCGAGGAAGCCGGAGGATTTCTGCTCGAGCTCGATGAAGCCGAGCGCGCCATTGTTGAACACGATCACCTTCACCGGCAGCTTGAGCTGCGAAAGACTCAAGAGATCGCCCATCAGCATCGTGAAGCCGCCGTCGCCGGAGAGCGAGATGACCTGGCGTCCCGGCGCGGCCGCCTGGGCGCCGATCGCCTGCGCCATCGCGTTGGCCATCGAGCCATGCCAGAACGAGCCGATCAGGCGGCGCTTTCCGTTCATGGCGAGATAGCGCGCCGCCCAGACCGTCGGCAGGCCGACGTCGCAGGTGAAGATCGCGTCCTCGCTGGCGAGCTGGCTCGCGAGGCGCGCGATCTGCTGCGGATGCAGCGTGCCGCCCTTGCGGCCGGAAGCGAGCTCGTCGAGGCCGCGGCGCGCTTCGGCATAATGCTTGCGCGCGCTATCGAGAAACCGCCGGTCGTCCTTGGCCGTCAGCCGCGGCAACAGCGCGCGCAATGTCGGGCCGACCTGCCCGATGACGCCGAGCTCGACGGGCACGCGCCGGCCGATCGCCTCGGGCCTGACATCGACCTGCGCGATCCGCGCGTCCTTCGGATAGAATTGTCGATATGGGAAATCGGTGCCGAGCATCAGCAGCGTGTCGCAGTTTTCCATCGCATGATAGCCGGAGGAAAAGCCGATCAGGCCGGTCATGCCGACATCGTAAGGATTGTCCCACTCGACATATTCCTTGCCGCGCATGGCGTGGACGATCGGCGACTTCAGGGCTTCCGCAAGCTGCATCAATTCGTCATGCGCGCCGGCGCAGCCGCTGCCGCAGAGCAGCGTGACACGTTCCGATTGGTTGAGGAGGTCGGCGAGTTGTTTAAGCGCGGCATCTGATGGCGCCACCGCCGGCTGCGACAGGACCAGCCCTGTCGATGTCGAGGCAGACGTGCCGGTGGCCGGCTTGAGCGCGATGTCGCCGGGAATCACGATGACGCTGACGCAACGTTCGGCGATTGCGCGCCGCACCGCGATCTCGAGCGCGCGCGGCATCTGCTCTGCGCCCGACACCAGTTCGCAATAGGTCGAGCATTCCCGGAACAGATGCTCCGGATGCGTCTCCTGGAAAAAGTGCGAGCCGATCTCCGGTGAAGGGATATGCGCCGCGATTGCCACCACCGGCACGCGCGACCGATGGCAGTCGAACAGGCCGTTGATCAGATGCAGATTGCCGGGCCCGCAGCTTCCGGCACAGACGGCGAGTTCGCCCGTGATGTGCGCCTCGGCGCCGGCGGCGAAAGCCGCAACTTCCTCGTGGCGCACATGCAGCCACTCGACGCCGCCGTGGCGGCGCAGTGCATCAGTGAAACCATTCAAGCTGTCGCCGACAATGCCGTAGATGCGCTTCACGCCGGCTGCGGCAAAGGTCTCGACCATCTGGTCGGCAACGGTGCGGGCCATGAGATTCTCCCTGGGGGAATGGAGGTTTCGGTCGGAGGATGCGGACGTGTCACGGAGGATAGGCCATCCGAACCGAGCGAGGCGAGGACTGCTCACAGCAAGGTGACCAGGATATTTCGGGTTCGCACGGCCTCGTCTTGAGACCGTAAGGGCCTTGCTTCTAGCGGCCGGCCCAGTGCACGAAGCGCCGTTCGATCAATAGAAACAAGAGATTGAGCGCATAGCCGAGCGCGCCGGCGGCAAAGATCGCCGCATACATGCCGGGCATGTCGAACAATTGCTGCGCTTCGAATACACGCTGGCCGAGCCCGTCGGTCGAACCGATGAACATTTCGGCGACCACGATGATGACGAGTGCGAGCGACACGCCGTTGCGCAAACCCACAAAGGTCTGCGGCAGCGACTCCAGCAGCATCACGTCGAACAGCACGCGCATCCGCGACGCGCCCATCACCCTGGCGGCAAGCAGGCGGGTCTTGCGCGCGTTCATGACGCCATAGGCGACGTTGAACAGGATCACGAGGCCGGCGCCGAACGCGGCCACCGAAATCTTGGTGCGGTCGCCGACGCCGAACAGCACCAGGAACAGCGGAAACATCGCGGAGGCCGGCGTCGAACGGAAGAAGTCGATCAGGAATTCGACCGAGCGATAGAGTTTTTCCGAGGAGCCGAGCAGGATGCCGAGCGGAATGGCGATGACGGCCGCAATCGCGGTGGAGGAGATCGTCCGCACCACGGTCTTGACGAAATCGACGCCGAGCTTGCCGCTGGTCATGCCTTCCCACAAGGTCTTGAACGTCGCTGCGGGCGAGGGCAGGAGCACGGGATCGACCAGTTTCAGCCCGTTCACCAGCGTCCAGACGGCGAGCAGCATCGCGACACCGACCAGCGGCAGCAACGCCCTCGCGATTTGCTTGCGTCCGGTCATCCGCGGCGCACCTCGTGCTGAAACAGCTTCAGGCAATGCGCCTTGGTGGCGACGAAGGAGGGCTCGGTCATGGTCTTGTCGGAGCGCGGCCGCGCCGCGTCATAGGGCACGAGCTCGACTACCCGTGCCGGATGGCGCGACAGCAGCAATACGTAGTCGGACAGATACACGGCCTCTTCGAGGTCGTGCGACACCAGGACCGTCGTCGTTTTGGTCTCCATGAACACGCGCTGCAACTGCTCGCGCATGAACAGCGTCATCTCGTAGTCGAGCGCGGAGAATGGCTCGTCGAGGAACAGGATCTCCGGTTCGACGATCAGCGCGCGCATGATCGAGACGAGCTGCTGCTGTCCGCCGGAGAGGTGATAGGGATAAAGCGCAAGGTCGATCTTGACGCCGAGATGCGCCACCAGCCGCTCCACGCGCAGCCTGCGTTCCGCCTCGGGCACGCCCATCAGCTTCAGCGGATAGGCGATGTTGTCGAACGCCGGCAGCCACGGAAACAGCGCTTCGCGATAGTTCTGGAACACGTAGCCGAACTTGACGCGGCTCAGCGGCCGCCCGTCGAACAGCACCTCGCCGGCATCAGCGGGCACGAGCCCCGCGATCATGTTGATCAGCGTGCTCTTGCCGCAGCCATTCGGTCCGAACACGGAAATGAGCTTGCCGCGCGGGATATCGAAATCGAAATTGTCATAGATCACTGCGTCAGGGTAACGCTTGGAAAGCCCCCGGATCGTGACATGCGGTGCCGTCCGGCGCGACTCGTCGAAGCCGCTGGCCAGCCCGCTCGCCATGCTTGCGGCCGCGCTCGTCATACGCCCCTCAGAACTTGTGCAGGAATTTGCTGACGTCGATCTTTTCGGGCACGACGCCGATCGAGTTGCCGAAATCCGCGAAGGCCTGCAGATCGGCAAGCTGCTCCTTGGTCATGTCGCCGACCATCACATAGCCGAGCATCGGCACCATCTCGACCACGTTGTCCGGCGTGTAGGTGTTCTTGGCGAGGTGCTTGCGCGCTTCATCCGGATTGGCATTGATGAAGGCGATCGCCTTGGCCCAGGCGGCGGCGAAGCGTTTTGCCACATCCGGTCGCTTCTGGATGAAGTCGGCGGTCATCGCGCAGCCGGCGGCGTACGCGTTGGCATTCTCATTGCCGAGGATGTATTTCGAGATCACCCCGGCCTCGATCGGATGCGCGACGCCGGCCTTGATCATCATCGATGCGTTCGGCTCGAGCGTATAGCCGCCGTCGAACGTGCCGGCCGTCATCGCGTTGACGTGCTGGCCCATGTCGAGCTGGTCGATGGTGTAGTCGCCTTCCTTCAGGCCGTTCTTGGCGAGGATCGCTTTGGCGGTGTTGATGTTGGCCGGACCCGGCGCCGACATCAGTTTGGCGCCCTTGAGATCGGCGATCGTTTTCGCCGCAAAGCCGCTGCGGACGACGAACTGCTCCATCTTCCAGACCTTGGTCTGGCTGTTGAGGCTGATATAGGTGGCAACCCCCGGCTTCTTGACATTGGCGTTGAGGCCTTCGAGCGTGACCAGCACGGCGGAGACCTCGATCTGGTTGGTCATCAGCGCCGCGACATTGGCAGGCCCGCCCAGGAGTTTCGTCATCTCGGGCTCGATGTTCTGTTCCCTGAAGAACCCGCGTTCCAGCGCGACGAAATAAGGCAGCGACGAGGAGAGCGGGAACACGCCGACGGCGACCTTGTCCTGCGCCAGCGACGGGGCGGGCAGCGCCGCAAAGGCTGCGAGCAGGGCAAGGATCGCGGTCACTCGGGTCGTCAATTGCATGGAAATTTCCCCTGGGAAGTCCCGTCGGGAGTAGCAAGAAATGTGCCGCGATAGACTATGATTGCGACCTCCGAGTAAGCTCGCCCTCATTGCGATCTCTCATCAGGAAAGGCTGACCGTCATGGCCATCCGCTTCAGCCGCGTGATGCACCGAAACCTGCGCGAGACGCCCCCGAAAGCCGTCGGCGGCGAGGGTGTCTGGCTGATCGCCGAAGATGGCCGGAAAGTTCTTGATGCCTCCGGCGGCGCCGCGGTTTCCTGTCTTGGTCATCAGCATCCGCGTGTGTTGGAAGCCGTGGCGCGGCAAGCGTCAAAGCTCGCTTATGCCCATACCGGGTTCTTCTCGTCCAAGCCGGCGGAAGTGCTCGCCGACAAGCTTGTGGGTCACGAACCCGGCGGTCTCGCTTACGTCTATTTCGTCAGCGGCGGATCGGAAGCGATCGAAGCCAGCATCAAGCTGGCGCGGCAGTACTTCGTCGAAATCGGTCAGAAGCAGCGCCGGCATTTCATCGCGCGGCGGCAGAGCTATCATGGCAACACGCTGGGCGCGCTCGCGGCCGGCGGCAATGCGTGGCGGCGCGAGCCCTATGCGCCGCTGCTGTCGGAGGCGTTCAGCCATGTGACGCCGGCCTTTGCCTATCACGAGCAGCGCGACGGCGAACAGGAAGCCGATTTCGTCACACGGCTCGCGGCCGAACTGGAAGCCGAATTTCAGCGCCTCGGGCCTGATACCGTTGCCGCCTTTCTCGCGGAGCCCGTGGTCGGCGCCACCGCGGGCTGCGTGCCGCCGCCGGAGGGATATTTCAAGGCCATCCGTGAGGTATGCGATCGCCATGGCGCGCTGTTGATCCTCGATGAGGTGATGTGCGGCATGGGGCGCACGGGCACGCTGCATGCCTGGGAGCAGGAGGGTGTTGCGCCCGATATCCAGGCGATCGCCAAGGGCCTTGGCGGCGGCTACCAGCCGATCGGTGCAATGCTCTCGAGCGCCCGCATCGCTGAGACGATCCGCGACGGCTCGGGCGCATTCCAGCACGGCCATACCTATCTCGCGCATCCGCTGGCCTGCGCGGCTGCACTGGAAGTGCAGCGGATCATCGACGATGAAAGACTGCTCGATCGCGTACAGGAATTGGGCCGGCAGCTTGAACGTCGCCTCGTTGAGCGCTTCGGCAATCATCGCCATGTCGGCGATATCAGGGGCCGCGGCCTGTTCCAGGCGATTGAGCTGGTCGCCGACCGCGGCACGCGCGAGCCGTTCGATCCCACTCTGAAGCTTCACCACAAGATAAAGGCCGCGGCATTCGAGGATGGGCTTGCCTGCTATCCCTCCGGCGGCACCGTTGATGGCCGCCGCGGTGACCATGTATTGCTGGCGCCGCCCTATATCGCAACGCCTGGTGATATCGATACGATCGTCGATCGGCTCGGCCGGGCCGTCGACCGGGCGCTGACGAGCATCGGCCATTGATCGGAAGCAGAACAACGAAAATGCGTATCGCACTCATTCACGCCCTGAAGCATTCGATTCAGCCGATCGAATCATCATTCGCAAAGCTGTGGCCGGAAGCGCGGCTGATGAACTTGCTCGATGACAGCCTGTCGGCCGATCTGGCGCGCGACGGCCGGCTCATCGACGTCATGACTGAACGTTTCCTCGCGCTCGGCCGCTATGTCGTGAGCACGGGCGCCGACGCGATCCTATTCACCTGCTCCGCCTTCGGTCCGTGCATCGAGGCCGTCGCGCGGGCGCATGCGCCGATGCCGGTCTTGAAGCCCAATGAGGCGATGATCGAGCAGGCTGCGCGAAGCGGCCGCAAGGTCGGTTTGCTCTCGACATTTCCGCCGACCTTGGCGTCCATGCCTCGCGAGTTTCCTGCCTCCGTCGAGCTCGTGCCAAAACTGGCGGAAGGCGCGCTGGCGGCGCTCGACCGCGGCGATCGCGCCGAGCACGATCGGCTTGTGGTCGAAGCATCGAAAGACTTGCGCGACTGCGACGTGATCGCGCTCGCGCAATACAGCATGGCGCCGGCGGCATCAGGGGTTGAGCAGGCATCGGGACGACCGGTGTTGACGACGCCGGATAGCGCCGTGTCGAAGTTGAAGGAGATGCTCTGCTGACGGTATCCTATGCGGACAAGCGCGCTGCCGAATTGTCCTGACCAAGCGTCTTCTGGACGAAGAAGTACATCAGAGAGTTGTGCGAGCTGAGCGTTCGCGCGTCGGCATATGCAGCGTACGTTTCTGCAAGCGATGATTCATTCGCTCTCGGGTTGTTTCATCGCTTTCGCTGCCGCCGTTTAACGTTAATTAAACAGCCCCAACAATAAGTTCGCCCCTGCTGAAGAGGTTGGGCCAAAGGCCAGACTGCAACGGGGTGGGCATGATCAAAGGTATTCAAAACTTACGGATCGGAGCCAAGCTTGGCATTGCATCCGCGCTCGGCGTGATCTTCGTCGCGCTGATGATCGTGAATCAACTGACGGCGAATGCCACGGTCAGCCGCACCAATGAGAGCGTGCTCCTGCAGTCCAACATCGCGCGCGCGGCAATCGACGCCAAGGCGGAGGCGCGAGGCCTGCAGATCGGCGCGGCCAACATCCGCGTTGCCACCACCGATGAAGAATTGCAGAAGGCCACCGAGTATCTGGCGGCACGCTACAAAGGATTCCTCGGGTTCATCGATGATATCTCCCGTCTCTCGGCCGCCGATGCGCGCTCGCAGTTGGAAAAGCTGAAGAGCACGGCGACTGCCTATGAGTCCGCCGCCGAGAAACTGGCGAAGATGAAAACCGAGCTTCTGGAAATTGCCTCCGTCGAAGCTTCCGGGCTGACGATCTCGAACGAGGCCCAGGCGCGCGCCGCCCAGTTGACGACGGATTCACGACAGATCGCCAATGACGTCATGCTGTCGCTTTCCGCGGAGCTCGAATCCAACGCCAATGCGATTGTGGACCGTGCCAAGCAGGCTATGGCCGGCGAGATCGAAAAGGCGACGCAGCAGGCAGCCTCGGCCGACAGGATGTCGCTAGCGATCGGCGGCGTTGCGGCCCTGCTGCTGATCGTGACCTCGGTGCTGTCGGCGCTTTCGATCGCGGGACCGATGCGCAGCCTGAGCCGGGCCATGCAAGAACTCGCGAACGGTAATTTCGACGTCCAGTTGCCTGGCATCGGGCGCAAGGACGAAATCGGCGCGGTCGCGCGCGCTGTCGAGACATTCAAGGTCAAGGCGGAAGAGAGGGCGGTGCTCGAGGCCGACTCCAAGCGCCGGCAGGATGATACCCTCGCCGGGCAGCGCCGGGCCGAGATGATCAAGCTTGCGGATGCGTTCGAGGGAGCGGTGGGTGAGATCGTCAGCACCGTCTCGACGGCGTCGACGGAGCTGGAGCACTCCGCAAAGGCGCTCACCTCGACGGCCGAGCGCACCCAGGAAATAACGGTTGCGGTGGCGTCGGCTTCCGAAGAAGCGTCGGCCAACGTGCAATCGGTTGCGACCGCAACGGAAGAATTGTCGTCTTCGGTGAACGAGATCAGCCGGCAGGTCCAGGATTCGGCGCGAATCGCGGCGGCTGCGGTCGGCCAGGCGCGCGCCACCACCGAGCGCGTGAGCGAACTTTCCAAAGCCGCCAGCCGCATCGGCGATGTGGTCGAGCTCATCAACACCATTGCGGGCCAGACCAACCTCTTGGCGCTCAACGCCACCATCGAGGCTGCGCGCGCCGGCGACGCAGGCCGGGGCTTTGCGGTCGTCGCATCCGAGGTGAAGGCGCTGGCCGAGCAGACGGCGAAGGCGACCGGCGAAATCGGTCAGCAGATCGCGGCGATCCAGACCGCGACCAATCAGTCGGTCGGCGCCATCGGCCAGATCAGCAACACGATCGAATCGCTGGCGGAGATCGCCTCGACGGTCGCCGCCGCGGTCGAAGAGCAGGGTGCGGCGACGCAGGAGATCGCGCGCAACGTGCAACAGGCTGCACAAGGGACCGAGGAGGTCTCTTCGCGGATCACCGACGTGCAGCGCGGCGCCACCGCGACAGGCTCGGCGTCCACGCAGGTGCTCTCGTCCGCGCAATCGCTGTCCCGCGACAGCAGCCGGCTCCAGACGGAAGTTAGCCGGTTCCTGCAGACGGTGCGGGCTGCCTGACCTGACCAAAAGGTCGTCTCGGGCCGAGTGAGGTTCCTGAGACGTCCAACTCCACTTCGATTCCGATCGCGGAATGAACTCCCGCATTTCGCGCGCGTTGTCCTCGCACATGCTCGATTGTACGGGGAACCGATCATGACGAAACACGACAAGACGAAACGGCCGAGCGATGTCGACCTCTATCGCAATCCGCTGATCGGCGGATCGAAGGGCGTCACGATGGCGCAGGCGACGCCGGACGATCTCGAGGAGGTCGAAGGCGAGAACACCTTTGAGGGCGACGTCGAGAACGATACCAACCCGCAAGGCGGTATCGAGGCGCCAGATCGCCGGCAAGGCCGCCCGTCGCGCGATCAGACGCCGAAATCGCGCAAGACGGTGCTGCAGGGCAAGAAGACCCATGAGCAGCAGTTGCGGATGCTGGAACGCAAGCCCGATGTTCCCGACGCGCGCAATGTCGAGCAACGAGGCGCGCGCATTGTGGAAGATGCAGGCGCGAGACATCCGAAACAGGATGCGCGCCAGTCGGAATTTCCGGTGAGCCGCGGCGGGCTGAACCAGGAAAGCCACCACAACAAGCACAACGATCCCGGCCAGAGCGGCCATAAGCCGCAGAAGCACGGCGGGTGACGCAACTGAAATCGTGATTCGGTTGAACGGAACCAGATCACGATTTCATCTTCTGGTTTGAGCATGATCTCCGCGCAAACGCTTCGCGTTTTGTTGTCGCGAGGGCAAACCGGTCTCCGCCTTCCCGGATCATGCTCTACGGTTTGGCGGCCGCCTCCGTGCGCAGCCATTTTCGTGGCGGCGGCTGGTAGGTTCCAAAGCGGCTGAGCAGCGCGTCCACCTTGGTTTCGATGATGAGCATCTCGGCATAGGCTGCGATCGTGAAGCCTTCGGCGACCATCCTCTCCACCATCGCGATCAGCGGCGCGAAGTAATCCTTTACGTTCAGCAGGCCGCACGGCTTTTGGTGGATCCCGAGCTGGGCCCAGGTCCATTCCTCGAAAAGTTCTTCGAGTGTTCCGGCGCCGCCCGGCAGCGCGACGAAGCCATCGGATAGCTCTGCCATCATCGTCTTGCGCTCATGCATGGTTTCGACGATGTGAAGCTGGCTCAAGCCCGTGTGTCCGATCTCGCGCTCGACCAGCGCGCGCGGAATGACGCCGACGACGCGCCCGCCCGCCGCAAGCGCCGCATCTGCTATCGCACCCATCAGTCCGACCTTCCCGCCGCCATAGACGATGGTAATGCCGGCCTTTGCCAGCGCCTGTCCGGTGGCGATCGCGGTCTCCAGATAGATCGGATCACGGCCCGGGCTGGAGCCGCAGAAGATACAGACGGATTTCAGCGCTTTGGCGTTTTGGTTCTGCATTGGATCTGTGCGGACCTTTCGTGCTGCAAACGATTCGTCGGCGGATCGACGTTAGCATGAGGGGCTGGGGATCGCGGCGTTGCGCTACAACGTGATGCATCGGCGGATCGGTGCTGTGAATGACCTGCTCATATATCATTGAATTAAAAAAAGAATTTCGCCGCGCGGGCGGGTCGAGCCGAATCGGGTTTTGCGGCAGCCGGTAACGTATGCCGATCCGGGAAGGACTTCATCAACAGGCCTGTTGTCAACCTCGGAGACTGTCATCAATCTGTCGTATCGCCTGCGCTTAGCTGCGGAACCAGTCCGGCATGCTACCATGGCCGCGGCCGAGAGGGAGTGAGGCGGTGAGCGAAACGACGAGTGTCCCGGCATTGCCGGCAGATGCATCAGTGATTGCACGTATCAAGTCCGAAATCGATATTTCAGATCGTTCGCGCATCGTCACGTTCGGCGAGCGCGCCCAGCGGTCGGTGGTCGAGTTCGCCGACCGCATTCTGTCCCAGACGCAAAATCGAGAGCTCGGAACAACCGGCAAGCTGTTGTCGGACATTTTGGCAAAAGCGCGCGGGCTCGATCCCGCCGATCTCAAGGACAGCGGCCTCTTGACGCGCCTGTTCTCGTCGGCGGAGGCACGGCTGCGCCGCTTTGCCGAGCAGTTCGGCGATGTCGCCTCGCAGATCGATCGCGTCTGCGTCGAGCTCGATCGCAACAAGGAGGTCCTGCGCCGCGACATCGCGCTGCTCGACGATCTCTATGAGCAGACCAGGACCGCGCTAGGCCAGCTCGACGCGCATATTAACGCCGGCAAGGCCTTTGCCGCGGACTTCCGCGGCGGCAAGCTGGTCGAGATGGAGCGGGCTGCGACCGCGAAAGGCCAAAGCAGCGATGCCCTGCTCGCTGCGCAGACCTATCAGGACGCAGTCCAGGCGCTCGACCGGCTCGAGAAGCGCATCTTCTATCTGCAGCAGGCACGCCAGATCGGCATCCAGCAGTTGCCGCAGATCCGCATCGTGCAATCGGGCGACGAGACGCTGATCGAGAACCTGCAGGCCACCACCGAACTCACTATCCCGGTGTGGAAGCAGAAGATGATCCTGCTGCTCGGGCTGAACCGGCAGAAATCCGCGCTCGAGCTGCAGAAGACCATCACCGATGCCACCAACGAGATGATGCGCCAGGCCTCCGAGATGATGAAGACCCAGGCGATCGAGATCGAGAAACAGTCGCAGCGCGGTATCGTCGACATTACGACGCTGGAAAAGACCAATCGCGACCTGATCGACACCATCTCGGGCGTGCTCGCCGTGCAGGAGCAGGGCCGCACCAAGCGCGCCGAGATCGAACAGCGCATGTCGGAGCTGACCGACGAGTTGAAATCCGCGGTGACCAAGGCCTCTGCATGAGCCTCGCGTTGTTCCCGCGGCGCTGGCTTGCGCTGCTCGCTGCGGCGCAGCTGATCGCCGTACTGCTCTCCGGCTGCAGCGGCGGCCCGGGACCGCAATTCACCATTCTGTCGGGCTCGGAGAATGACGTGCTCGAGCCGCTGGTGCAGGAATTCTGCAAGTCGCGCAATGCCGCCTGCACCATGCGCTATCAGGGCTCGCTTGACATCGCGCTGGCGCTCAAGGGCGACGATCCGCCGGCCGACGCGGTGTGGCCGGCGGCCTCGATCTGGATCGACATGTTCGACACCAAGCGGCGAGTGAAGTCGGTCAAGTCGATCGTGCAGATGCCGGTCATCCTCGGCGTGCGCCGCTCCAAGGCGCAAGAATTGAACTGGATCGGCGCCAAGGTGACGGCCAAGGATATTCTCGCCGCCGTCGAGGCCGGCCGATTGAAATTCCTGATGACCTCGGCGACGCAGTCGAACTCGGGCGCGGCGGCCTACCTTGCGATGCTCGCGGCCGGGATCGGCAAGCCCGACCTGATCGAAGCCGGCGATCTGGACAAGCCCGAGGTGCTGGCGACGGCGCGCGGCCTTCTGAAAGGGGTCGAGCGCAGCGCGGGTTCAAGCGGCTGGCTCGCCGATCTCTATCGCGACGGCGAGCGGAATGGTGCGCGCTACCAGGCGATCTGGAACTATGAGGCTGTTATCAAGGAGACCAATGACAAACTGATCGCCGATGGCCATGAGCCGCTCTACGCGATCTATCCGGAAGACGGCGTCGCGGTTGCCGATTCTCCGCTCGGCTTCGTCGATCGCGGCCGCGGCAAGGACGTCGAAACCTTCTTTGCCGATCTGCAGGCCTTCCTGCTCAAGGGCGACGTTCAGGCACGCATTGCCAAGACCGGACGGCGAGTGGAGGTCGGCCGCGCTGCGCCGCTTCCCGCCGACCCCAAGACCAATCTGGATCCGGCGCGCGCGCTGAACGTCATCCGCCCACCCGAGCCCGCGGTGATTCAGAAGGCGCTGTCGATCTATCAGGAGGCGCTCCGCCGCCCCTCGCTCACCGCTTTGTGCCTCGACGTCTCCGGCAGCATGCAGGGGGCCGGCGAGACCCAGTTGCTCGACGCGATGCGTTTCCTTTTGACGCCCGCCCGCACCCGCGAGCTGCTGGTGCAATGGACCAAGGCGGACGAAATCCTGCTGCTGCCGTTCAACGATCATGTGCTGTGGACGGCGCGCGCCACCGGCGCCGACCCCGAGCAGGCCACGCTTCTTACCCAGGCGCTGGAGCTGCGCGCCGGCGGCGGCACCGATTTCTACACCTGTGGCGAGCGGGCGCTCGTCGCCATGAAGCCGCTGCTCGACGGCGGAGAGCATTTGCCGGCCATCGTCATCATGACCGACGGCAAGAGCCAGGGCTATTTGTCGACGTTTGAGGCCGCGTGGCGCGCGGACGGCCGCCGTGTGCCGGTATTCGGGGTCACGTTCGGCGACCAGGTCGATCGCAGCCAGCTCGACAATCTCGCGAAGCTGACCGGCGGCAGGGTGTTCGACGGCACCAAGAGCCTGACGGACGCGTTCCGCTCGGTGCGGGGATATAATTGATGGCGGCCGCGCCGTCCGGGCTCGGCTGGATTGCCGGTGGCGCGGCGGCGGCCATCCTGCTGCCTTCGCTTGCGATCGGCGTCGGGATGCCGTTCTGGATCGCTCTCCTCGTCAGCGCGCTCGCCGGCGGCGGCGTCGTTGCGGTGATGGCGCCGCGCAGGCGCTTCGCCGAACTCGACGCCAGCGGCGCGGCGCGCGGCCGCATCGAATTCGCGCGCGAACTCCTCACGGAGGCCGAGCCGCTGACGGAGCGCATGGAAACCGCGGCGGCAGCGATCCGGACCCGTGCGGTGGCCGAGCGCGTCCGCCACCTCGTGAAGATCGCGCGCGATATCTTCGCCGCGATCGAGCGGGACCCGCTGCGCATCGACCGTGTCAGGCGCTTCCTCACCTATTACCTGCCGCGCGCGGCCGAGATCACTGAGGCCTATGCTTCGCTGGAGCGCAGCGCCGTGCCCGACGCCGCGCGGCTTGCCGCGACCGGTGAATTGATCGAGCGGCTCGATGCCGCGTTCACGCGCTACGCGGCCAATCTGCAGGATGCCGATCTCGACAGGCTCGACATCGAACTCAAGCTTTTGAAAAGCTCGCTCGACGAGGATATCGGACCGGCGCGGGCCGATATCCCGTCCGGGCAGAAGAAGGGAACAACCTGATGGCCATGTCGCGTCGTGCGTTCGGGATCGGCCTCGTCGCCGCAAGCGCCGCGGCGACCGGAGGCTATCTCTATCTTCGCGAACATCCTGAGATCGCCGGCCGCTTCGGTGAAGCCAAGAAGCTGTTCGGGTTCGCCGGCGGCGAGAAGGAAGGCTTCCTCGCCAATGCGCGTGTCCGCGGCGTGCTCGAACGCCGCTTTGGGCTGGTGCTCGACGGGCGCCGCGCTGGATCGGTGGAGATGGTGCGCGAGCGTGCATTGCTCGACCAGAAGCCGCAATTCCTGTGGCCGTCTTCCTCCGTGCTGGTGGAGGTGGCGCGCACCTCGGGCGTGAAGATTTCGCGCGACCAGGTGATCTTCAACTCGCCGATCGTGCTCTATTCATGGGACCGCATCGCCGATGGCCTGGTGAAGGGCGGCTTCGCCGAGCCGATGGGCGGCCCGCGCTACAAGGCGGACCTTTCAAAGCTGCTCAAGGCGATCATCGCTGGCGAGACCTGGGCGGCGATCGGCGTCTCCGACCTGTTCGGCCGCGCCCGCATCGTCTGCACCGATCCGAACAAATCCAATTCGGGATTCATGTTCGCCGGCCTCGCGGCGAGCCTGCTCTCGGGCGACGTGGTGATGCCGGATACGCTGAGCCGCATCGACGGTGACGTCGCCACCGTGTTCCGCCGCATGGGGTTCAAGCCGCCATCCTCGGGAAAACTGTTCGACGATTATGTTGCCGGCGGCGCCGGCGCGCAGCCGCTGATCGTCGGTTACGAGAATCAATTGGTGGAGTGGGTGCTGCAGGATGCCGAGCGCTGGAAGCGGCTGGAGGCCAACGCGCCGGCCAAGCCGGTGATCCTCTATCCGCAGCCGACGGTGTTCTCCGCGCATCCGTTGATCAGCATCGAGCGCCAGGCCGACGACCTCATCGACGCGCTGATGAGCGAAAGCCTGCTCGAAATGGCATGGGAGGATCACGGATTCCGCGGTCCGCTCGGCACCATCGGCAAGGCGCGCAATGCGCTGCTGCAATCGCGCCTGATCGAGCGCATCGACGCGGTGCTGCCGATGCCGGACGCCCCGGTCATGCTGGCGCTGCTCGACCGGTTGGCAGCATAGCGCGCAAGCGGTGCACCGCGCCTCAATCGTTGGGCCTTACCAGCCTGCCGGGCTGGCTATGCCGGCGATCTCAATAGTCGGACTTCGGTCCGCCCTGATACCGGCGCACGTTGGGCCAGTACGCGAGCCAGGGCGCTGCGGGCTCGAAGGCGTAAGGGTAGTACGCGGCTTGTGCAGCGTAAGATGCCGCGGACCAATGCGTGCGCGCGTGCGTTTTCGGGCTGCCTGCAACCGCCGCGCCCGAGATTGCGATCAGCATGATGACCGATGCAGCCAGTGCGAGTTTGTTTGCCATGAATTCCTCCTTGTGCCTCCGGCTAACGAATGCATTTTGCGGTAACCGCGAGCGGTGCCGCATGCCGGAACTTCGAAGGTCAGGGTTACGCGCACATTTCAAGGCCGGATAATTCGGTTACATCTGCCACATGCCGCGTGTGCCCCGGCAATTGATGGGGCGGGCAATTGATGGGCGTCACAGCTCCGGACCGGACAGCCTCATCTCTCGTTCCGCCCTGAACACATTGCTGTAAAGGTTTGCGATCCATTGGCGGCCGCTTGACGTGACGTTCAGGTATCGAATGGCGGTCGATATCTGCGGCGCAACGGTGTTCCAATAGAACTGCGGATATTTGTACACGACATCGGCCGGGGTATCGTAGCCGAGCTGCTTGTTCATCCCGGTCTCTTCGAATTCATAGAAGAGAGCGTTCGCCTTCCTCAGATAGTTGGGGTCGCCGAGTTGGCCGATCAGGTCCGCGGCGCGCAGCAGCAGGCCCTCTTCATTGTTCAGATCGTCGTCCGACGATGACGGCGCGTAGGGAAATCGCGTGTATTCGATCGCGCGCGCCATCCGGTTGGCGTCGACGTGTTCAACGGTATCGAAACGTTCCAGCGCGAACAGTTTGGACCGGTCCACGTGATAGGGCGCGAGCGCTGCGTCCGACGCGCCGCGCGGAAGCCGGATGGTCGCGCCGGTGACATCGGCGACATAGAGGTCGTCCCCGTCCCCTTGAAGGACGCCGCGGACATAGCCGATGTCGTGGATCAGGCAGGCCAGGATGAAATTTGAATAGTCCTCGGCCGTCGTCGGCCGCGACAAGGCGCGCCCCATCAGGATGTCATGGCCGGCCAGGGTGACCAGCATCGAGTGCTCGATATCGTGATAGAGCGCGTCGCTGTTGCCGATGCATTCGAGCGACAGGCGTGCCGCATATGGCAGAAGCTCGTTGAGGTAACCGTAAGACGCACCGAACCGTCCGTTTGTCTCGGAGGCCAGAAAGGCGCCAAGCGCCTGCGCGGTCAGATGTGGAATGGTGAGCATGTTGCTGCTCGCTCAATCGCGGCCGGTCGAAAGATAGCACAGTCGGTTCGGGCCGTCTTCAGGCGGCATGTTGAAAATGATATGGATCGGGACGTTAGAAACGCCCGGGGGCGCGCCGTTGACCTGGATCAACCACAGTGGACTTGTCGTCTTTTTCTCACTTTTCGTGTGCGCCGCACACGAGGCAAAGGCCGTCCCGCTGACGCCGTTCCGCTATCAAGCCCAGGCCCAGCGGCATTGCCCTGATGATTCCGTGGTTTGGCTCGATTTCCGGCGCGCGCGCTATTACCTGAAAGGGCAAAAACGTTACGGACTGGGTCACACCGGAAGCTTTGTGTGCAGGAGCGAAGCCCGCGCCAGCGGCTACCGGCGCTCCCTTCTCGGGCTGAGGTAGCGGTGCGCCCGACCGCACGTGAGGTGGGTGCCTATGGCGATAGGCCCGGTCAAGCTCGGCCCGCAAGGACCGCTGCAGCCGCCGGATATCCGGCTACGGTATGCATCATGGCGGTTGGTCACGTGACGTTCAGGAAGCGTCGTGAAAAGTTGAGTGCGGCCATACTGCCTGAAGACTGTATGTCCGACGAGTACGACCGTGATGCTGCAACGAAGAGGAAATGCCGATGAAGATGGCTTTAAGCATCGCCCTGCTGGTCGTGATGACATCTAGCGCAGGCGCGCAATACCTCGGCAACTATTCCGCCAACCCATATGCCCCGAACTCTACGGGGAACGCATTCGGTGCTGGTAGTCCCTACAATCCAAACAGCGTCAATAATCCGTACGGGCGATATGGCAGCACCCACAGCAACAGCTCCGCCAATAATCCGTACGCGATGGATGCACCCAAGCTGTATGACAGCCAGGGAAACTATCGCGGGCGCTTAAGCAGCAACCCGTATGATCCGGATTCGATTTCAAACCCATACGGCCGTTATGGAAGTTGTTTCTCTCCGGATAGCGTCAACAATCCCTTCGGTGCTGGAAATCCGTACATACCGGATAGCCCGACGAACCCGTATGGCCAAGGCTTCTCCATTCAGGGAGCTGACGACGACTGAAGACTCCCCTCGCTCGCGCCGCACACGGGAGTGGGGTGGAGCGCAGGCGAGGATGAGCAGCTGAGAGATCACATGCGACTAGCGCCGGAGGAAAGCGAAGTCGCGCCTTCAGCCTAGGCAAGCGCTGCTACGCTGCGAGCTTTCAGTGGCACAAACTGCACTGGTCAATTGCCAGCCGTAGCCACATCATAGGTGGTGTGGAGTATTGGGGCCATGCCGTCGTTCTCAAACACGACCCGGGCGAAAACCATAGTGATCTTCGCCATCGCCCGGTTGCGTTGGCGCAAGAGCGTTCTCCGATTGAAGTCTGGCTTGTTGTGGTTTGCCGAGAATGACTTGGTATTCAAAGCGGCCGTCATCTCGCTCGGAATATTTTCTGGGGCAATAACCGCAGTTGCCGTGCTCTACCTGTGACCCGGCAAAGTGCCCGTAATAGGCGCATGACAGCAGGGCCATGATCCGTTTTTAGCTGAGCGTCAGCGCCAAATGGATCGTCTGCGGGTCTCGCCGCGAGACCGGCTTGAAGCCGAATTTTCCGAACACTTTGAGCATCGCGGCATTCTCGGGCAGAACCTCTGCGGTCAATTCCTGTAACCCGGCATTACGAGCAATCTTGACGAGGTGACGCATCAGGATCGAGCCGATGCCGCGTCCTTGCCAGGCATCGACGACCACGAATGCCATCTCGGCTCGCCCGGGCTCGAACACAACGTATCGGCCGCCTCCGACGATCGCCGATTGATCGGCTTCCTCGAGGAGTGCGACAAGCGCGACATGATTTCTGAAATCGATCTCCATGAAGAAGGCGCGCTCCTTCTCCGAGAAGCCGCGCTTCACCGCAAAGAAGCGGCGTTGCAGGGATTGCGCGCTCGCCCGCCCAACTGCAGCCATCATGTCGGCCTCATCGTCCGGTCGAAGCGATCGGATTTCGACTTGGCTGCCGTCGTTCAGGCGCTCGAGCGCCGTGTAGGTTGCGGCTTCCGGCATCTGCTGCCTCTTGTTCCAGCAATTTGACGGCCGGTCTCGCCGACCAATCAAACCTGCCGCTCGGGGGGCCAGGGTGCTTGATCTAGATCAAGTCGCCATTAGTCACGGGCACTTGATAGTCGTGTGAATCTACGCGGGCCGCGAGACGCGGCTCACTCAGGTCGGCTCCCTCGATCGACGCCGACCATCCCGATCTGGATCGCCCCCTAGAGCGTTTTCGAGCGAAGTGGACACCGGTTCGCGTGAAGAAAACGCGTCAAAACAAGAATCTAGAGCTTCGGTTCTGATTCAATCAGAACCGAAAATGCTCTAGTTGGGGCTGATGATGCAGGCTCCGTCGCGACGGCTCCAGACGAACCACCGGTAGCACGGAGGACGGGGGTGAGCCCCGACCGGACACTCATTGCGCACACGCGCGCCTCTATCCCAGCCGTCGACGACGCACCCGCCGTTGCGTGCCACATGGCAACCGGGGCCGCAGCCGTCCGCGGCGTTGGCCATGCCGATGCTCGCGAATATGGCTGCGAACAGAACTGCGAATGTCACTTTCATCTCTATTTCCTCTCGCCTCTCATGTTTTGCAGGCAAGTGCTGCGCGGAGCGCGCGGCATTGATCTTGGATCAATGGGGCGGAAAAGCGAAGCCCCTCCCGAGCACGAAACCGAGCGGGCGAGGGCACTGATTTCGCGGGGGTGGGGGCAGTGGGGCCGGTGTGCTTGATCTAAATCAAGCCGCGTCGCGGAACGAGGCGGGTACGCTTTCGCGCAGCCTCGAACGAGGGTGCGCCCTTGAGAACACTTCGCCAGCTTTTGTCCGGGGAGGACATCATCCAGCTTGCAATCCGGCTTGGATTGCTGGCTTTTCTGATCTACTGGACTTTTGTCCTTGTACGACCCTTCGTGCCGATCGTGGCCTGGAGCGTGGTGCTCGCCGTTGCGTTCTATCCGGTCTTTAACGGTCTCGCCAACTTGCTCGGCGGACGCCCGAAGCTGGCGGCGGCGCTTCTCACTATCGTCAACCTCGCGATAGTCATCGGGCCGGCGACCTGGCTCGGTCTAGGCGCGGTGGATGGCCTCCGGGAAATTGCTGCACAACTCAGCGCGGGAAGCCTGGCGGTTCCCTCGCCGCCCGGGCGCATCAAGGATTGGCCGCTGATCGGCCCGCAGCTCTACGATCTCTGGGATCAGGCATCGACCAATCTCCGCGCCGTTCTGGGCGAAATCGCTCCTTATCTGAAGCCGCTGGCTGCGACGATTCTCGGCCTTGCGGGCAATGCCGGCGTCGGAACGCTCAAATTCCTCCTGTCGGTTGCTTTGGCCGGCTTTCTCTTTCCCTATGGACCGCAGCTTGTGGCGGCGAGCAGGGGGTTCCTGTCCCGCGTCGTTCCCGAGCAGAGCGAGCACTTCCTGGAATTGGCGGGGGCAACGATACGCGCGGTATCTCAAGGCGTTATCGGCGTCGCGATCATCCAGTCCCTGCTCGCCGGCATTGGTCTCAAGCTGGCGGGAATTCCAAATGCGGGCCTATTGGCTTTCGCGATCCTGCTGCTGAGCATCGTGCAGATCGGTGCGACGGTCGTCCTGCTTCCCGTGATCATCTGGCTCTGGACAGCGAAAGACTTCACGACGGCGCTGCCACTGACCGTGTTTCTGGTGATTGTTGGCTTGCTCGACAACATCTTGAAGCCGCTGGTGATGGGGCGCGGCCTTACTACACCCGCCCTCGTCATCCTTATCGGGGTGATCGGAGGCACGCTTGCGCACGGAATTCTTGGCCTCTTTATCGGCCCGGTCATCCTGTCAGTCGCCTGGGAGTTGACGGTGGCCTGGATCAATCAGGATCGCAGCCGCCTTGCGCAATCAGCGGAACAATAGCTCTCGAGCCGAAGCCGCTCAAAACGGACCATTCTGTTCCGCTTCACGACGTTGACCTAAATCAAAGTCCGAGGTGGCGCGGCGCATTCAATCGACAAGCGACAGGGAGGTCCGGACATGTCGATGGACAAGGCACCGCTTTCGCGCGATCCCATATCGGGCCTCATTGCCTCGGCCGTGGAATACATGATTGATGCCGGGCAGCGCAGCGTGCTGTTCCTGGACATCCTGCGCCGGCGCGGCGACCAGTATCAGCAGCACATTGCCCAGACGGCACCGCATGTTCTGCACTACACCGCCGAACTGGTCATGGACGGGCGCAAGCTCTCCGAACCGGTGAACTATGCGCTGGTGCGCATCATTCCGCCCGAGGGTACCGAGCTCGATCTCGAGCGGCGGCCGTTCATCGTGGTCGATCCGCGCGCGGGACACGGGCCGGGAATTGGCGGGTTCAAGGCGGACAGCGAGATCGGCGTCGCCATGAAGGCCGGTCATCCCTGCTACTTCATCGGCTTCCTGCCGGAGCCGATGCCGCACCAGACCATCGAGCGCATCGCGCGCGCGGAAGCATTGTTCATCGAGGAAGTCATCAGGCGCCATCCTGATGCCGATGGTAAGCCCTGCGTCATCGGCAACTGTCAGGCGGGCTGGGCCGTGATGATCCTTGCGTCGCTGCGTCCGGAGCTGTTCGGGCCCGTCATCATCGCCGGCGCGCCGCTTGCCTATTGGGCCGGCGTGCACGGCAAATATCCGATGCGCTATTCGGGCGGTCTGCTCGGGGGGGGCTGGCTGACGGCGCTCACTAGCGACCTCGGTGCCGGCAAGTTCGATGGTGCCTGGCTGGTGCAGAATTTCGAGAGCCAGAACCCTTCGAACACGCTGTGGACCAAGCAATACAATGTGTATTCGAAGGTCGACACCGAGGCGGACCGCTACCTCGAATTCGAGCGCTGGTGGGGCGGGCACGTCAACCTGAATGCGGAGGAAATCCAGTTCATCGTCGATGAACTCTTCATCGGCAACAATCTCGCCGCCGGTCGCATCAAGATGTCGGACGGCAAGACGGTCGATCTGCGCAACATCAAATCGCCGGTCGTGGTGTTCTGCTCCAAGGGAGACAACATTACTCCGCCACAGCAGGCGCTGGACTGGATCCTCGATCTCTACGCCGACGTCGACGAGATCAGGGCCTACGGCCAGACCATCGTCTACACGGTTCATGAGAGCGTCGGCCATCTCGGAATCTTCGTGTCCGGCGGCATCGCCAAGAAGGAACATGCGGAATTTTCCAGCAATATCGATCTGATCGACGTGCTGCCGCCGGGCCTCTATGAAGCGACCTTCGAGGCAAAGGGCGCCGATACCGTCAATCCCGATCTTGCCGTCGGCCAGTGGGTGATGCGCTGCGAGGCGCGCACGCTTGACGATATCCGCGCTATGGGCGGCAATTCGCCGGAGGACGAGCGGCGCTTCGCCACCGCCAAGCGCGTGTCCGAGATCAATCTCGCGGCCTACCGGAAATTCGTCCAGCCCTGGATCAAGGGCATGGTGACGCCGCAGATGGCCGAGTGGATGCGCAAGCTGCACCCGCTGCGCCTGCAATATGAGGTCTTCAGTAGCCACAATCCTTTCATGGCCGCCGTGAAAGCGGCGGCAGATGCGGCGAGTGAGCATCGCAAGCCGGTATCATCAGACAATCCGTTCCTTGCCTTCCAGGAGCAAGTCTCCAAGCAAATCGTCCACGCGCTCGACACTTGGCGCGATTCGCAGGAAGCCCTCAGCGAGGCAGTCTTCCTTACCGTCTACGGCTTGCCCGCGCTTCAGGCGGCGGTTGGAATCGATCCGCAGTCCACGCCGTCGCGGCGGCAGGAGATGTCGGCCGAATATCGCGAGAGATTGCGGGCGCGGATATCAGAGCTGAAATCCAAGATCGACGAGGGCGGTCTTCGGGAGGCAACCATTCGCGGCTTGCTCTATGTCGGGTCGGCGCGGGGAATGGTCGATGAACGGAGCCTGGAAGCACTGCGTCAGGTTCGGCGCAATGACAGCGGGGCGCGTCTGGCGCTGGCGGATTTCAAGATGATGGTGCGCGAGCAATTCTTCATACTGCTCCTGGACCAGAAGGAGGCGCTGGCAGCGATCCCGAAGCTGCTGCCCGATAACGCCCAGGAGCGTAGCGCGGCCTTCGCCGTCATCCGCGACGTGCTGTCCGCGAGTGCCGCGATTTCAGGTGACACTGCCAAGCGCCTGCACCATGTGGCTGAGCTGTTCGGCGTAGATGCGACAGAGACGTCGGACAGAGCCTCGAACGTTGCCCCTTTCGATCCCAAAACCGATCCCAAGACCGATCCCAAAGCGAAGGCGTCGTAACGCCGGTTGGAAGAATCCGGAGCGCCACCATGAGCATCATGCCCGCAGATTCAGGCGAAGTGCGATCCCATACCAAATATGATCGGTTGATCGCGGCCGCCAAGGCCGTGCCGCCGGTGCCGACCATTGTCGTGCATCCCTGCGACGAGACCTCGCTGCGCGGTGCCTTGGACAGCGCAGAAGCCGGCATCATCCGTCCGCTGCTGGTCGGCCCCGAAGCCAAGATCAGTAACACCGCAAGCAAGCATGGCCTCGACATCGCCGGCGTCGAGATCATTGATGTTCCCCACAGCGACGCCGCGGCCGCCAAAGGCGTCGAGCTGATCCACGCGGCCAAGGGCGAAATGCTGATGAAGGGCAGCCTGCACACCGACGAGCTGATGCGCAGCGTCACGGCAAAGGCGACGGGCTTGCGGACCGATCGGCGCATCAGTCATGTGTTCGTGATGGATGTCCCCGCCTATGCCGATACGCTGTTTGTGACGGATGCGGCCATCAATATTTTCCCTGATCTCGATGATAAGCGGGACATTATCCAGAACGCCATCGATCTCTTCACGCAGGCTGGTTTCGGCACGTTGCCGCGGGTGGCGATCTTGTCCGCGGTCGAAACGGTCACGCCCAAGATCCCGTCCACCATCGAGGCGGCGGCACTGTGCAAGATGGCGGATCGCGGGCAGATCACCGGCGGCCTGCTCGACGGGCCGCTTGCCTTCGATAACGCGATCGACGTGGAGGCGGCCAGGATCAAGGGGATAAAGTCCGAGGTCGCGGGGCGCGCGCAGATCCTGGTTGTCCCCGACCTCGAGGCCGGCAACATGCTGGCAAAGAATCTGGCTTATTTCGCGAACGCCGACAGCGCCGGCATCGTGCTCGGGGCCCGGGTGCCGATTGTTCTGACGTCTCGCGCCGATTCGCCGCGGGCGCGCATGGCCTCCTGCGCGGTCGCGGCGCTCCATGCCGACGCGCGGCGCCGGCTTGCTCCAATTGCGGCTGCGTGATCGCCATGAATACGATCCTCGTTGTCAATGCGGGCTCCTCCAGCGTCAAATTCCAGATCTTTGCGATTGAGGGAGAAGGGAGGCTGCGGCGGCAGATCAAGGGCCAGATGGATGGCATCGGTAGCCGTCCGCGCCTGCGCGCTGTCGATGCAAACGGCGATCCGCTGGCGGAGCGCGCCTACCAGATCGAAAGCGTTTCGGACATCCCGGCCGCAATGGCTGTTGCCGGAGCGTGGCTGCGGGACGAGCTTCGCATCAACCCGATGGCCGTCGGGCATCGCGTTGTCCATGGCGGTCCGGACTATGAGCGGCCGGTGCTGATCGACTATGGCGTGGTGTCGCGCCTGGAGCGGTATGTCGCGCTGGCGCCGCTGCATCAGCCCCACAATCTGGCGCCGATCCGTTCGCTGCTCGCCAATTTTCCTGCCCTTCCGCAGGTGGCCTGTTTCGACACCGCCTTTCACCGCACCCACGGCACGGTGGCCGACTATTACGCGATCCCTTATCAGCTCCATGCCGAGGGTGTGCGGCGCTACGGATTCCATGGCCTGTCGTATGAATATATCGCGAGAACCTTGCCGCAGATCGCGCCGGATGTTGCGAAAGGGCGGGTGATTGTCGCCCATCTCGGCAGCGGTGCGTCGATGTGTGCCCTGAAGGGTGGACGCAGCGTGGAGAGCACAATGGGGTTCACCGCGCTTGATGGCTTGCCGATGGGGACGCGTCCGGGGCAGATCGATCCCGGGGTCGTGCTTTACCTCATATCCGAAAAGGGAATGTCGGCCTCGAACGTCCAGGATTTTCTCTATCGCAGTTGCGGATTGAAGGGTCTCTCCGGCGTCAGCAACGATATGCGGCAATTGGAGGCGAGCAACGATCCGCACGCGATATTGGCAATCGAGTATTTCGTCTATCGGATCTGCCTCAACGCCGGCATGCTGGCGGCGGCGCTGCAGGGGTTGGACGCGTTCGTCTTTACGGCCGGCATCGGCGAGAACTCGGCTGGAATTCGCTCACGCATCGTCGAGCAGTTGGCCTGGCTCGGCATTGCGTTCGATCCGGTCGCGAATGCCAGCCACGCGCGGCTCATATCGCGGTCCGACAGCCGCATCCCGGTATACGTCGTGCCGACGGATGAGGAACTGATGATCGCGCAGCACACTTTGTCGGTGCTGTTGAACAGTCCATCATCCAGCCCGAACCGCGAGAGGGTATCATGAATATTCCCGTGTTTCCGGAGACCAAGGTTGCTCTCAAGGGGAGGAAGGGCCTGATCGTGGGCATCGCCAACGATCAATCGATCGCATGGGGCTGCGCCAAGGCGTTTCGCGCGCTCGGCGCCGATCTGGCCGTCACCTACCTGAACGACCGGGCCAAAAAGCATGTCGAGCCGCTGGCGCAGGCGCTGGAAGCCCCGATCTTCATGCCGCTGGACGTCAACACCGAAGGCCAAATGGAGCAGGTGTTCGAGCGCATCGAGAAGGACTGGGGCCGGCTTGATTTCGTGCTGCACTCGATCGCGTTCTCGCCAAAGGAAGCGCTGCATGGCCGCGTCGTGGATGTTGGACGGGATGGCTTTTTGAAGACGATGGAGATTTCGTGCTGGTCGTTCCTGCGCATGGCGCATCTGGCCGAGCCCTTGATGAAGGAGGGCGGAACGCTGTTCACGATGACCTATTACGGCAGCCAGATGGTGGTGCCGAACTACAATGTCATGGGGGTCGCGAAGGCGGCGCTTGAGGCGGCCGTACGCTATGCCGCGGCCGAACTGGGGCCGAAGGGAATCCGGGTGCACGCGATTTCGCCCGGGCCGCTGGCCACCCGCGCCGCGTCGGGAATTCCCGAATTCGACGAGCTGATGGACAAGGCGCAATCGAAGGCGCCCGCGCGCAGCCTCGTCAGTATTGATGACGTCGGCAATGCAACGGCCTTCCTGGCGCTCGACGGTGCGAAGTTGATCACCGGTGGCGTCATGTATATCGATGGCGGCTATCACATCATCGATTGAGTGGACCCGGGCGCCGCAGCGGTTGGAAGCTGTTCAGCGCTGAATACCCGCGCGTTCGTTACCTCGTCAGATCGTCATTTCCGGAACCGTGTCGGGAATGACGAGTTCGGCTTCCGTCACTGCCATGACCTCGGCGACCGTGACGCCGGGAGCGGTCTCCATCAACGTCGCCTTGCCGTCCGGAAAGCCGATCACGGCGATGTCGGTGACGACGAGATCGATTATTCGCGACGACGTCAGGGGCAAGGTGCATTTTCTGACGATCTTCGATTTTCCCTTCGCGGCATGCTGCATCGCCACGATGACACGTTTGGCGCCGCTGACCAGGTCCATCGCGCCACCCATGCCTGGCACCATCTTGCCTGGGATCATCCAGTTGGCGAGGTGTCCCTCCGCGTCGACCTGCAGGCCGCCCAGTACGGTCACGTCGAGATGGCCGCCGCGGATCAATCCGAACGACATAGCGCTGTCGAAGGTGCAGGCCCCCGGAAGCGCGCTGATCGGCCGTCCGCCTGCATCGGTCAGATGGGGATGGGCCATCCCTTGCTCCGGGATCGGGCCGGTGCCGATCAGACCGTTCTCGGACTGGAAGAACACCTTGATGTCTGATGGCACGTAGTTGGCCACCAGTGTCGGAATGCCGATCCCAAGGTTCACCAGGTGGCCGGTGCGAAGCTCGCGTGCCACGCGGCGGCCGATGATCTCTTGTGCATCCATGGTTCACTCGTTCGCTATGAGATAGTCGACAAGCGGCGCCGGTGTGACCACCTGGTCGGGCGCTATGACGCCGACCGGAACGATGTGCTCGGCAGTCACCATCACGGTATCGGCCGCCATCGCCATGACAGGGTTGAAGTTGCGCGCGGTCAGCGCATAAGAGAGGTTGCCGAGGTAATCGGCGAGGAAGGCGTGGACCAGCGCGAACTGGGCCCGCAGCGCGGTCTCGAGCAGGAACGCTTTTCCATCGATCTCGATCTGACGCTTTCCTTCGGCAACCGTCGTTCCGACGCCGGTCGGCGTGAGCACGCCGCCGAGGCCGCAGCCTCCGGCGCGGATGCGCTCCACCAATGTCCCCTGCGGAATCAGGTCGACGGCAATCTGGTTGGCCAGCATTTGCTGCTGTGCTTTGGGATTGAGGCCGATGTGACTTGCCGTCAGGCGTGAGACCAGGCCGGCGTCGAACAGCTTGCCGACGCCCTTTCCAGGTGTCGCCGCGTCATTGGAGATCAAGACGAGGCCCGTCTTGTGCTGGCGCACGACTTCGTCGAGCAGGCGTTCCGGCGTACCAACGCCCATGAAGCCGCCGACCATGACACTTGCGCCGGCCGGGATCATCGCAACGGCTTCTTCGACGGAAATGGCCTTCATGATGGGCACTCCGGTCGGCACGCGATTGATCTAGGGCAGTACCGGTGCGATGCTGGCTCCCGCTCACCGCGTCGCTTTGATCTGTATCAAGAGTATTCGCTGGAGCGACGGGTACCGAAGATCCGCCACCCGCATCTTGCGCTCTTGGGTGAGCGGGACGGCGGGATTTTGCTTGCCGACCTCAGGACAACGGCGGAGGCTGAGGGACAGTCGACCCGTCATCGGGCCCGGCACCGGGCGTTCGGTGAACCTCGAATTGGCGGCTCTGTGGCGGCTGGTTCGGCGGCCTCGCGAAATAGACGGCACCTTAATGGATTTCATCAGAAGAGGAGGATGCGATGTCGAACCCCCAAGAAGTGGCAGCGGACAAGGTCCGGACGATGCTCACAGAGAATCTCGGCCGTGTTCGCAAGGCCAATTCGGATTATTTTGACATGCTTGAGAAGGGCTTGAACTCCTCACAGCTCCCGATTGCCGGGCAGGCCAAGCAGTTCTGTGATCATATGCGGCGGCAGACCGCGACGACTTTTGACCTCTGCGACCGGCTAATCGAGGCTAAGGATGTGCCGGACATAGTCAGGATTCAGTCCGAGTTCTTCCAGGACCAGATGCGAGCGCTGATGGAACAGGGGAGGAGCATGGGCGAATCGGCCATGAAGGCGGCAGCGGGCGTGTTTACTCCCAAGAGCTGATTTGCTTAGCGGCCGGGGCCGACGGATGGCACTTCAGTTCCTTGTCGGCGCAGTCATCAGCGTAGTCAACATCATGATCCACGCGCTGGTGACCGTCGCTGTGGTCGCCATCGCCCGTATTGCAGAGCAACGACACCCTGTTTGGCCGAGACTTCATCTGATGGGCGTCATGGTCGTTGTGGCAATCCTGCTGATGCTGGCTCATACCCTCGACGTCTTTGTCTGGGCACTGGCCTATGCGATCGTCGGTGCCGCACCTGCCGGCGCCGACCTCGTTTATTTCGCCTTCGTGAACTACACCACCCTCGGCTACGGCGATATCACGCCCGCGGCATCATGGCGGCTGACGGGACCGATAACCGCAATGAACGGCATCCTGATGTTCGGCTGGTCGACGGCCCTGTTGTTCGAGGTGCTGCGCAGGTCGTACGACCACCTTGCATCGATCGCCGAGCCAGGAGGGCCTTTCAGTTCTGCAAATCGAGGCCCGCCAACTGGGGCCGGTCCAGGAGCACGATCTGGCGCTGGTTGTTGCCGATGAATCCGAGGATGCCGAGCTCGTGCAGCCGCGACAGGGCGCGAGAGACCGTCTCCAGCGTCAGGCCGAGATAATCGGCGATGTCACGGCGGCACATCGGCAGCGCCATGACGCCGGCCGCGGTCAGGCGCTTGTCCATTTCGAGCAGGAAGGCAACAACGCGCTCGAGCGACGTCTTGCGGCCGAGCAGGAGCATGTGATCCTCGGCGTGCTGCAGGTTGTTCGTGGTCATGCTGAGCAGGTTGCGGGCGACCATCGCATCGCTCTCGGCTACGAGTTCGAGGCTGCGACGCTTCACCAGGCGCACCGCGGTGTCGACGATCGCCTCGGCCGTGAAACGATGCTCGCTGCCGTTCTCCAGCCCGAAGATATCGCCGACCAGGTGAAACGCGCCAATCTGACGGCGGCCGTCTGAAAGCAGCTTGTAGCTTCGCACTGCACCAGACTTGACCTGATAGACGTAATCGGCAGGTTCTTTCTCGCCGTAGATCTCCGTCCCTTTCTTGTACGTAAATTCGTTTAAGGTCACCATCGGGTTCGAAGCGCTCGCCATGCCGAACGCGCCGAGCATATTAGGTAGGGATGCTGCCGGATCGATGTTGACATAGGAAAACATGGCCCAACTCCTAACCTGAACGTCACGATTTTTGTCAGTCTTTAGAAGTATTGCGCTGCAAGAATGCGGTATCGGGTCCAGTCTCGCTAAAGTTGATCTGCGACGAAGGCAGGATTCCTAATCATTGTCCCACGGACCATTGTACTATGGGACAAGTAGGCAATGGTGTCGGACCGGCGGCGAGACTACCGGTCACGATCCGGCTCCATGCCTCCTCGGAGGGAAAATTGCCTGGCCTCGTTCACGTGGTTGATGACGATGCTTCGTTTCGGACAGCCATTGAGCGGCGGCTGAAGCTCGCCGGCTATGACGTCGCAACCTATCCGTCCGCTCAGCAGCTACTGGATCGTCTGTCGGACAATGAGCGGCTGGGATGCATCCTGCTCGATGTGCGGATACCCGGCCTGAGCGGTCCCGAACTGCAAAATCGTCTCAGCGAACTCGGTTCGACGCTGCCGATCGTGTTCCTCACCGGGTACGCCGACACTGCGACGGCCGTGCGGGCAATCAAGGCCGGCGCGGAGGATTTCCTGACCAAACCAGTGTCTTCGGAACAGTTGATGGATGCCATCGAGCGCGCCATTGCTCGTCATGGCGCAGTGCGCAGCCAGCGCAGCAAGCTCGATTCCCATCGCTCCCTCCTTGCAAGGCTGACGCCGCGCGAGCGACAGGTGTTCGAGTTGATCGTGCGCGGCAAGATCAACAAGCAGATCGCGCATCAATTGGGAACAACCGAGCGCACGGTGAAAGCGCACCGCCACCAGGTGATGGAAAAGATGCAAGTGCACTCGCTCGCCGAATTGGTATCGATCGCGGAGCGGCTCGGCGTGCTCGGCTCAAGGAACGATGCAGACCGTTAGCGTCCGAGATCGAAACTATCGCACTTTGACAGGAAAAATACGCAAAGGGTGTTGGGTTCCCTCAGGACACCTGTCCGAACGGACAATATCACACCTTGATGACAGCGCGTATCTGGGGGTGCGAAATCAATCGAGCTTCTCGGCTCGCGGTCAGGCCGCCGACTGCAGAAGACGGCCGAAAACATCCTCGAAAAGCTGAGCACCTTGCCGAATCGAAGATCTGTTCTTGTCGTAGATGACGACCGATCCATGCTCAGGAGCCTTAAGCGTCTGCTGGGGCAGCACGGGTTTGATACGACGCTATTCGAGTCCGCCAGCGCGCTGCTTGGCCACGGCGATTTTGGTGGCGCTTTCTGCATCATCCTGGATATCAATCTGAATGGTCAATCCGGCATTGATCTGCGTCGCCGGCTCCTGGACAACGGCATCAGCTTGCCGGTCATCTATATCACTGGCAATGACAGCCATGCGAACCGCACGGCGGCGACGGAGTCGGGATGCGTCGCTTACCTGACCAAGCCGTTCTCGGCGAAATCACTGATCGAGCCGATCGAAAGAATGGCGGCCGCTATCGCCTAGTCGCGCGTGTTTATCCTCACTCATCGATATCCTGTTCGAAAACACGTGCAGGTGCGCCTTTGCGCACGGTCGCAAACTGATCGAGCGGCAGCGCCGTCTTCACCGACAGCAAGTTGGTGTCGACCACTTGCAGAAAGAGTTTCTGACCAGAGTCCATGTCGCGCAGCAGGTTTGGGTTGGCGAGGTCGCCTGCAATGCAGGTGTTGGTGAGACACCACGTGAACGGAAGTCGATAGGTTGCGCCCTGATCGACGGTGAGCGTGGCGCCTGCCGGCAGATAGAGACCAACCGGCAGGAAAAGCTGTAGCCGCGCGCCGCTATTGTCCTCGCGCTCGGTCAGATAGACGCGAACCGCGGTCTGGGCGGTATTGAAGGTGCCGCTGATCGTGGTGCGGCAGACCATCTTCGCGCCGCCGGGCTTGAAGCAGACCTTCTCCCAGTCGCCAAACTTGATGTCGCGCGCTTCGCGCTGGCCGCGAGGCGCGATTTCGGCTCCCCCGGGTTGCGCGTCAGCCGGCACCTTTTGTCCATTCGCCGGACCGCCCGCGATCGTCGCTGATAATATCAGGGCGACGAACGGGATCGGAAACGGTCCAGGAGGCTGCATCGTCATGGCTATGCTCCTCACGCCGGCCACCGTCGCTATTTGTGCCTGTCCAGGAACACGCTGACGAGCGGCGCCCAGATCGGAATGGAATCGGCCGAGCCGACCAGGAAATGTCCATCGTCACCGAACGGCGGAAGCAGGTGGTACTCGGCGTTGCCGCCTGCGGCGGTGAACGCCTCGTGCATTCGTTTCGACAGCGCCGGGCCGAAGAACGTGTCGTTTGCAATGTAGATCCAGAGCATCGGCACCCGCGACGTACGGCCGAATTCACGGGTAGCCTCGACCAGCCGGTCCGGCGCACAATTGTTGTTCGGCTTGCCATCGACGCGGCCGCCGCGTCCGGCTGCAAAGGTGATGATGGCTTTGACTTGCGCCGGGTTTGCGCTCGAAAGCGCAATCGACGCCCAGCCGCCGGCCGATTGGCCGATCACGATGACATCCTTCGGCACGATCTTCTTCTCGGCTGCCATATAGTCGATGATCAAGAGGTCGAGCTGCGCAACCGCCATGCCGGCGTCGTGGAAGTTCGGATTGGTGCAATTGCCGATCTTGGAGAAGAACGGTCCGTAGAGCCCGCGTTCGGGTATGTCGATCGCCGAGGCGCCGTAACCCGATCCAACCGGTGCCACCACGAGGTAGCCGCGTCGCGCGAACCACATGGCGGCGTCGCGGAATTCGACCAGCGGAAAGAAGCTGCGCTGCACCGGGTCAAGTGACACCCCGTGATTCATGATGGCGAGCGGGAAGGGGCCGTCGCCGACCGGACGCACCACATAGGCGATGGTCGGCAGGACGAGCGGCAGCGCCCAGACTTCCTCCTGAATGCGCGCGGGAGCGTTTTGATCGTCAGGGCGCGCCGGCGCGATCTGGCTGAGGAAGACGAACAGTATTATCAGGAATCGTGAGCAAGCCTGACCCATATCAGAGCTCCGCCGTAACGAGGCGAGTTGACGGATCGAATCCGAAGCGACGCTTGATCCAGATCAATCCCGCTTGGCTCCAGGCCGCCGTTGATCGGAGCAATTCGGCGATCGCTATAGCGCCTCAAATCTCGCGTGACGGGCCAATTCACATGAAGCCATCGTCATCTCAGCAACCGGGATGGACGCGGCTCTTTCCGCCGATGGAGTGGCTTGCCAATTATCGGCTTTCCTTTCTGTCCTTGGACGCCGTCGCGGGGATTACGCTCGCCGCCTACGCGATACCGGTTTCGCTGGCCTATGCGGCGCTCGCCGGGCTGCCGCCTCATGTCGGAATCTACGGCTATCTGCTTGGCGGCGTCGGCTATGCACTCCTCGGCTCCTCGCGTCAGCTTGCGATTGGTCCGACATCCGCGATCTCGCTCATGATCGCCGGCTCGGCCGGAGCTTTGGCCGCAGGCGATCCGGCGCGATACGCTGACATCGCGAGCTTGGTGGCCTGTGCGGTGGCGTTGCTTTGCCTGATCGCCTGGCTGTTCAAGCTCAGCCTTTTGGTACGCCTGATCAGCGACAGCATCCTGGTCGGATTCAAGGCGGGCGCCGGGCTGACGATCATGATGACGCAGCTACCCAGCCTGTTCGGTGTAGCGGGCGGTGGCCACAATTTCTTTGACCGGGCTGTTCGGCTCGCCGGGCAGCTCGGCGATGTCAACTTGCTCGTCTTAGCGATCGGTCTTGCTTCGCTGCTGCTGTTGCTGATCGGCGAGCGCTTCCGGCCGGGCAAGCCGGTTGGACTCGCCGTCGTCGCACTATCGATTCTGGTTGCATCGATATTTGGCCTGCCGGCGCTGGGAGTGCCGATTACCGGGGCGATTCCGCAAGGGCTGCCGGCGCTTGCAATGCCTTCGTTCGGGCTGTCGAAGCCTGCAGAGCTGTTTCCGATCGCGGCCGGCTGTCTGTTGCTTGCCTATGTCGAGGGGATTTCGGCGGCGCGGAGCTTTGCGGCCAAGCATGGCTACGGCCTCGATGTCCGGCAGGAGTTTCTGGGACTGGGTGCGGCCAACCTCGCGGCGGCGCTCGGCCACGGCTATCCCGTTGCCGGCGGCCTGTCGCAATCTGCGGTGAACGACGCGGCCGGGGCCCGTACGCCTTTGGCGCTGGTGCTCTGCTCGGTCACGCTTGCGCTGTGTCTGCTGTTCTTCACGGGACTGCTGACAAATCTTCCCAAGGCGGTGTTGGCTGCGATCGTTCTTGCTGCGGTGTACAGGCTGGTCGACATCCCCGCGCTGCTGCGCATGTGGAAAATCAGCCGGATCGATTTCTATGCTGCGGCGATCGCGCTCGCTTCGGTGCTGCTGCTTGGAATCCTGCAGGGAGTGCTGCTTGCGGCACTCGCATCCATCTTCCTGCTGCTCGTCCGCGCGTCGCAGCCGCATGTGGCTTTTCTCGGACGGCTCCCCGGAACCGGCCGTTATTCGGATAGCGCCAGGCATCATGGGGTGGAGCCGCTCGCCGGCGTCATCGCATTCCGTCCCGAAGCGTCGCTGCTCTACGTCAATGCCGAGACGATCCTCGACACTGTTCTGGCTGCACTGCGAAAATCGTCGGACATCAAGGTGGTGGTCTGCGACCTCTCGGCATCGCCCTTCATCGATCTGGCCGGCGCGCGCATGTTGCATGATCTGCATGACGAACTGGCAGATCGCGAGGTGACGTTCTGCATCGTCGGCGCTCATGCTCAATTGCGCGACCTGTTGCAGGCGGACGGGCTGGCGGAAAAGACCGATAGCCGCAACTGGATGCGGACGCTCGACAGCGTGCTTGGCGAGAGCAAGGCCGGCGGATGATCGAGCGCCTGAGGAGCTCGCTGCGGGTTAACGCAGCATTGACTTGGATCAAAGGGGCGGCGGCGCGACCCACCACCATTCAGTGTCGCCGTACACGACGATCGGGAGAAACCCGCCGTCGAGCGCGTCTGACGCGGGAAGTAGTCTTGGCAAACTGTTCTCTAAATCGCTCTTGGAGGTAAATCATGAGACATGTTGGGGTGATCGGGGTGCTGGCAATGCTGGGCTTGGCAGGACTGAGTACGCCGTCGCGGGCGGAGACCGGCCAGGTTGCCGTCGTCTTCACCAAAGGCGGCTTTGTCCTCGGCGTCGGTGGCGGCGAGGGCGTGCTGATACTCCGCGGCAAGCGCTATCCATTCACTGTCTCCGGCATGAGCGTTGGCTTCACGATCGGAGCCTCGACTACCAAGCTTGTTGGGCGTGCGCTGAATTTGCGGGGGCCTGAGTCCATCGAAGGCAGCTACGGCGCGGTCGGCGCTGGTGGCGCCGTTGCCGCCGGCGCCGGTGGCGTTCAGCTACGAAACAACAATGGCGTGATCTTGCAACTCAGCGGACCGAAGATCGGAGCCGAAGTCTCAGCCGCCGTCGGTGGCGTCACCATAAGATTGAAGTGATCGCGCAGCGGGCCATGGCTGCGGTGCCGTGGTCTGCTTTTCGGGGACGAGGCGCTCTTGTGCGATGCGCGAGAGTCAGCCCGCCCAGGGAGCGTTCGCCTGCCAAATCAGAATCGTCAGCTCTCAGGAACGCACGCAGCCGCCTATCGTTTCGGCTAACTCGAAAGCGTGCAAATCCGTCGTCTGGGTCGTAAGCGGCAAGCAGACATCCCGGCTTTCAGAGTTGTCAGCGAGGTTGGGGCTGTGCTCCCGGAGCGCCACTCGGTGCTCCCGGAGCGCCACTCTGCGCTCCTCCTCCAGGCTGCATGGAGCGCGCCCGCTCAAGGAGCGTCAGAGTGGTGTCAACGCATGCCTTCATGGAGTCTTGTGGATCGCAGCGCACAGCCACCATCGCGTCGCCATTCCGCAGGAAGAACGCGGCGCCGCCTCGGCGTGCTCCCCCGCGACCAGATTCGCCGATTGCCCGCAGAACATCGTCCAGATCACGATCGCTTCGGGAGTATGATGAGTCTCGCTGATCTGAGCTGGGGGCGTTCTGACTGAAGGCGGGCGGAGAGATAAGCAAAAGCGTGGCGGTGAGGGCAAAGGCCTTGTTCATCATGAGTCTCCTCATTGTGAGCGAGAGGCCGGAGCGGAACTCGTCGTGATTCCGCTCCGGCTCACTCTGAGATGCTCAGTCGCGGCACACGCGCCGACGAATGATAAGGATAAAATCGCGGTCCTCGTCACTCAGGCTGCGGGTAAGGAAATAGCAGCCTCCGCCCTCACCTCCATGGCGTCGCTCAGCCAACCTCTCGGCGAGCCGCTCCCGCAGACCGCCGCGCCAGCTCCCGTCGCCTTCATCCTCCTCGCGGTCACGCCACTGGCCCATCCGCTCGCGCAGGCGGCCCCGCATCTCCTGTCGATCTCGCAGAAGGTCGATAATGAGGTCTCGCAGATCTTCGCGCGTTTGAATCCGGTCTCTCAGAAGGTCTCTCAAATCGCTGCCCACATTGCCGTCCCTGCCTTGCCATCCTTGGGCTGATGCGGGGCTTGTTGTCGTGCAAACAATGGGGGCAGATGCAGCAATCGCTAGAACTGCTGCGGCAATCACTGGCAGCCGTGTCATTGCGCTCTCCTCTTGTTGCGGACAAGATTCGAAGACCGAATGATTCTTTATGCCGCCGTTGGCAAATCGCGACGGATGGCGAGATGATCCTCGAACCTATCCCTGCTCGGCCGGAATGGGCGGCCATTATTAACGCTATTCGTGCGCGGTGGTCGCTCCCTTGACATAAATCAAGCTGGCGTTGCGAGTCCCGGATGGCGGACGATTGAGAAAAGCTCGGAATTTGGAACTTGGCCGCATCCGGTCAGTACCGCTGAGCAACAAACGCCATCCCGCGCAGCCCGGTCTGATCGTTGTAGCGTCCTTTGCTGGAACGCTTGGGCAGCCTGACCTTGTTCCGGCGAACGCGCTTGTACGGGATCATGTCCAAGATATGCGAGATGCAGTTCAGCCGTGCCCGCCGTTTGTCGTCGGAGCGGATGATGTGCCATGGCGCATGTTTCGAACTGGTGGCCTTGAGCATCAGGTCGCGTGCCCGCGAGTAGGCGTACCAGCGTCGATAGGATTCCGTATCCATCGGACTCAGCTTCCATTGCCGCAGCGGATCGTTGATCCTGGCCCTGAATCGTCGCTCCTGTTCCTCCATCCCGACCTCGAGCCACAGCTTGATTAGGACGATGCCGGCCTCAACGACGTAGTGCTCCACGGTAGGGCACAGCTCGAGGAAGCGCTTGTGCTCGGCGGGGCTGCAGAAGCCCATCACATATTCGACCCCGGCCCGGTTGTACCAGCTCCGGTCGAAAATGACGATTTCGCCCCCGGCAGGGAAATGCTGCATGTAGCGCTGGATGAACATCTGCGTCTTTTCGCGATCCGAAGGCGCAGGGAGGGCGACGACGCGAAACACGCGGGGGCTGACCTTTTCCGTGATCGCCTTGATCGTGCCTCCCTTGCCCGCCGCATCCCTGCCTTCGAACAGGATGATGACCCGCGCCTGGTTCGCTTTCACCCATTCCTGGAGATGGCATAGCTCGACCTGGAGCTTCTCCAGTTCCTTCTCATAGATCTTCCGCTTCATCCGTGCGGCGGGCGCATCTGCCATGTCCAGGCTTCCACTGTTTCAGATCGTCTTGAACCGGCCGGCCGCTTAATCGCCCCAGGCGATGGTGACGCCGATGTCGCCGGGCACACCGCCGGGAAAATCGATGACCTGATAGCGGATGCGGTAGCCGCGCGGCTTCAGGTAGTCGGTCCAAAGCTGGAAGATCTCCTTGGGAATCCCGGTCAGCGTGGCTTCCCAGCCCGCTTCCATCTGGTTGATGGCGCGGCCCTTGTCGGTGCACAGCGTATTCGGGAAGCGATACACCAGGACTTCGGTCAATCCGTTCCGCACGGCGCGCTGGATGATGGTCGATGCCAACTGGATCTTTTCCTCCTCGGACTTGCCGGAGGGCCGGCTGAGCCGATCGATCAGGGCTTTCTTCTCGGCCTCGGCGGCGGCCGCGCGGCGGACATACTCATCCGCCTTTTCCGCCTCCCGGAGGGCGGCCTCCTTCTGGATCTGGCTGGCGTTGGGGATCAGGTCATCAATGTTCGCTGGCATGGCTGACATCTCCTGAATGGCCGGTTTCCTCTGGTCGTTCGCGAAAGGCTAGGGCCGGGTAGGGGCGCACCTTTGATCCAGATCAAGCGACCCCTGGACGACGGTACCCAGACTGAACGGTCAAAGGCCCAATTCCTGACCCGGGAGAAGCAGTTGAGCGAGCAGCTTCATCCAATGGCGCCCCATCATCTGCCTTTTTTCATCACGCCGCCGAACGAGGTCGACGTGCTGATGGTTGTGATGGGCATCTTCCTGATAGCCGTCGTGCTGTGGGTCGGTACGCTCTATTGGCGCCTGCACAGCCTGCCCGAGCGGATGGCGCACAAATCGCAAAAGCTGCAGTTCGAGATCGTCGCGGTCCTCGGCTTGCTGGCGCTTTTCACGCACATCCACCTGTTCTGGGTCGCGGCGCTGTTGCTCGCCATGATCGATCTTCCCGATTTCAGCACGCCGCTGCGCAGCATTGCCGGCTCGGTGGAGAAGATAGCAAGTGCCGCTGCGGATGAAGGCGGCGCGGCAAAGCCTGAAACCAAACCGGATCCGGCGCTTCCGGCCGCCTCATCGGAGACGAGAGGCCCGGATGCCGCGAAGGCAAGGGAGTCCAGCAATGCTTGAGCTCCTGATCTGCTCCCTCGTGACGGTCCTTCCAGACTATCTCTTCCGCCGCTACGTCCAGGGCAAACGCTTCGGCAAGGAGATCACCTTCTTCTCGGTCTGGTTCGAGCTGAGGTGGGGCATCACCAGTTGCCTCATGCTCACGATAGCGCTGATCACCATGATCTTCTATTTCCATCCCGCAACCGACACCGCCACGCTGTTCTTCCGGACGATCCCGATCCTCCCGGAGGCTTCCGGGCGCGTCGCGGAAGTCAATTTCGACTTCAGCGCACCGGTGAAGAAAGGCGACGTGATCTTCAGGCTGGACAATTCGAAGCAGGAAGCAGCCCTTGAAACGGCCAAGCGCAAGGTCGCCGAGGTGGACGCTGCGCTGGTGGCCGCGGAAGCCGATGTCGTCAAGGCCGAGGCACAGGCCCAGGAAGCAAGAAGCGCGCATCAGCAAGCCAAGGACGAATTGGATGTGAAGAGCGAACTGCAGCGCCGCAATCCCGGCATCGTGCCGCAGCGCGACATCGAAAAGCTGCAGGTCCTCGTCGATCAACGGCAAGCCGGGATCGACGCCGCAGTGGCCGTCAAGCAGTCCGCGACCTTGCGGGTTTCAACACTGCTGCCGGCGGAGAAGGCAAGCGCCGAAGCCAGCTTGGCGCAGGCGCAAGTGGATATGGACAAGACTTTCGTTCGCGCCGGCGTCGATGGTCGTGTGGAGCAGTTCCTGCTTCGGGTTGGCGACGTCGTCAACCCGCTGATGCGGCCGGCCGGCATCCTTATCCCGGAGGGTGCAGGCCGGCGGATCCTGCAGGCCGGATTCGGCCAGATCGAGGCTCAGGTGATGAGGGAAGGCATGGTGGCGGAAGCGACCTGTATCTCAAGGCCCTGGGTCATCATTCCGATGGTGGTCACGACGGTCCAGGACTATATCGCCGCCGGCCAGTTCAGAGGTGGCGAGCAACTGGTCGAAGCGCAAAACATCATCCGGCCGGGGACCGTCTTGGTGTTCCTGGAGCCGCTCTACAAGGGCGGTCTCGAAGGGGTCACGCCGGGCAGCAGTTGCATCGTCAACGCCTACACCAGCAACCATGACGAAATCTCCAACACGGACACCAGCGCGGGCCGGCGCATCGCGCTGCATGTGGTCGATGGCGTGGGACTGGTGCACGCGTTGCTGCTGCGGATCCAGGCGCTGCTGTTGCCGATCAAGACCCTCGTGTTCAGCGGCCATTGATACGCGGCGAGCACGGAAGTGCCTGCGACATTCTGGAAGGGGGCATGAAATGAAGGGACTTCGCGGGTTTCCGGTGCTTGTGACAACATTGGCCGTTGCCGTCTTGGGATTATCCGGAAATGCGGCCGCGTTTGATCTCACCGGCTCATGGGTCGCGAGCGCCGACCAATGCAGCAAGGTATTCACGCGCAAGGGAAGGGCAAAGCTGGTCGCCTTCACCAATTTTCCCGGCGTGCATGGCGGCGGATTCATCGCCGAGCCCAATCGTCTGAGAGCCAAGTACGCGACCTGCTCGATCAAATCCAGGAAGGACAACGACGAGAACGTCAATATGGTCGTCGGCTGCGCCTCAGGGATCATGCTCGAAAACATCCAACTCTTCTTCAAAGTGGTTGATGACGACACCATCACGCGCCTGTTTCCTGGCATCGAGGGAATGGAAGTCACCTATCACCGCTGCAAATCATAGCGCTTGCCGTGACGCAATGCGCGCGGCGCGCGGTTGATTCAAGTCATCGAGTCCCTTGCGTGCAGTCAGGGAACGCCTACGGTCGGGTCACGACGCGCTGCTGAACTCCTCGCCCGGCGGAGTAAGCCGTTGGCCGCGGTGCAATTCGCGCTGGAATTGCCGAGCTTGAGATGCAAACGTTTGGACGTCTGAGACTGCCGGGGAAAAGAATGGGCGGACCTGCCCCCATTGCTGCGCCCAACATTGGCAGGCCGGTTGCGGCCGTGTGGCTCTGCGCCTGTTTACTGGTCTGGTTCATCTTCCTGCCCGAGCCGGCGAGTGGCGCCGCCCCACGTGGCGAACCCAAGCGCGTGCTGCTGCTCCATTCCTTCGGGCGAGACTTCCGACCATGGAGCGAATTTGCCCGCACCATCCGGGAGGAGCTCGAGCGCCAATCGCCGTGGCCGCTGGATCTCCAGGAACAGACGCTGCTGACCGCGCGGTTCGACAATCCGGTTCCGGAAGCGCCGTTCGTCGACTATCTGCGCTCGCTCTACCAGGGCGCGGCGCCCGACATTGTGATCAGCTTTGGCGCGCCTGCCGCCAGATTCGTCGAGAGATTTCGCGCAGAGCTCTTCCCTGAGACGCCCATGGTGCTGACGGCGGTCGAACAGCGGCTGGTGAATCGCGCCGGACTTACGGATAACGACACTGTCATCTCGGTCTACAACGATTTCTCAGCCTTTTTCGGCAGCATTCTTCATGTCCTGCCGGACACGCAAACGATTGCCGTCGTGATCGGCGCCTCGCCGTTGGAGAAGTTCTGGCTCGATGAAGCAAAGAGGGAAGCGAAGCCCTTCGAAGGCCGGGTGGCATTCGTCTGGTACGCGGACCTGTCATTTCACGAAATCCTGCAGCGCGCGGCGACGCTTCCGCCGCGCACCGTCCTCTTCTGGGGCTTGATGTCGGTCGACGCGGCAGGTGTCGCTCATGAAGGCGATCTCGCATTGCGCAGTCTTCATGCGGTCGCGAACGCTCCGATCTTTTCCTTCCAGGAAGCCTTCTTCGGCCAATACACCGTCGGCGGCCCGATGCATTCGATCGGCGCATCGAGCGAGAAAACCGTCAATGCCGCGATCCGCATCCTCGGTGGCGAGAAGCCTGCCAACATCAAGATCGAGCCGATCGGATTTGCACCTCCGAGATACGACTGGCGCGAGTTGCAGCGCTGGGGCATCAGCGAGAGCAACCTGCCCGCGGGAAGCGAAATTCTGTTTCGCGAGCCGACGTTCTGGCAAAGATATCAGTGGCAGGTCGCGCTGATCGCGGCAGTGATCCTCGTGCAGGCGGCCCTGATCAGTGGCTTGCTCCATGAACGCCATCGCCGGCGCCTCGCCGAGGTCGAAGCGCGGCAACGTCTGGCGGAGCTCGCACGGGTGAACCGCTACTCGGCTGCGGGAGAACTCGCGACCTCTCTGGCACACGAGCTGAACCAGCCGCTTGGCTCTATTCTCACCAACACCGAGACGGCGGAGCTGATGCTGAAATCGCCATCGCCCGATCTCGGTGAAATACAAGAAATCCTGGCTGACATCAGGCGTGATGACCAGCGGGCGAGCGAAGTGATCCGCCGTCTTCGCAACATGCTGAAAAGAGTGCCAATTGAGGTTAGCCAGATCAACCTCAACGAGACTGTTGGGGAGGCCGTTGGCATAGTGTCGGCCTTGGCCGAAGGCCGTGCCGTGACGTTGAAGTATGTACCGGCTTCGATGCCGTTGCGCGTCAAGGGCGATACCGTTCAACTTCAGCAGGTTGTCCTCAATCTGGTCATGAACGCGATCGATGCCGTATCCGAGGTGCAAACCGAGAAACGGGAGGTGATCGTCGCGACGGGCATACCTGATGAACAGGCCGAAATCCTGGTTGGCGATTCAGGTCCAGGCATCGCCAACGATCATTTGAAGGATGTCTTCGAGCCATTCTTCACGACCAAGACACAAGGCATGGGCATGGGCCTTGCGATCGCCCGCACGATCGTCGAAGCGCATCATGGCCAGATCACCGTGGAAAACCGGAGCTCAGGTGGGGCGCTGTTCCGGATCAGATTGCCACTTGTTGGCTAAGGTCCGGCGCGAACCGGCAACGGCGCGAGTTCGTGTTGATCCTGGTTATCTGCCCGTGAGCATGTCGCGCCGCAGCAATATCGCGTCCAGGTGAACCGCCCCGAGTTTCTTTGATCTTGATCAAGAAGCGCGCATGCCCTGGACGGATGTTTGCCGCATGTGAGGCTCATGGAGGTTGTGATGTCTCGTTGCGGCAGGATTTTGCTCGCGCTCGCACTGTTCCTGATGGCTCCCGTCGCCGCCTTTGCGCAGGCGACCAACCCTCCGCCTGCTCAGGGCGATCAGCTGCAGGGGACGCCACCGGCCACGCCGAGCGAACCGTTGTTGAAGCCTGAACAGCTCGAGGCGCTGGTCGCGCCGATTGCACTCTATCCCGACGACCTCCTGGCGAACGTGCTCGCGGCGTCGACCTATCCGCTGGAGATCGTGCAGGCCGACCGTTGGGTGGCCTCGCACAAGGACCTGAAGGGCGACGCGCTGAAGAACGCGGTCGACAAACAGTCCTGGGACGACAGCGTCAAAGCCCTGGTCAGCACGACAGCGGTTCTCTCGATGATGAGCGACAAGATCGACTGGACCAAGAATCTCGGCGATGCCGTGCTCGCGCAGCAGCCTGATGTCATGGACGCGGTCCAGCGGTTGCGCGCCAAAGCCCAGGCCAACGACAAGCTGGTGACGACCAAGCAGCAGAAGGTCAGCGTGCAGACTCAGGACAACAAGCAGGTGATCGTCATCGAGTCGGCTGATCCCAATGCGATGTACGTTCCCTATTACGACCCGGCCACCGTCTACGGAACGTGGCCGTATGCGGACTATCCGCCCTATTACTTCGGCTACCCATCTTATATCGGCGCGGGCGTGATCGCAGCGGGCCTTGCCTTCGGTACCGCCTGGGCGATCGGCCGCTGGGGCAATTACTGGGGCGGCGGATTCAATTGGGGCAACCGCAACCTCTACGTCAACCACTACAACCGGGTCACCAATGTCGGAAACAATTGGCAGCACAATCCGGTGCATCGGCAAGGCGTGCGATACAGCAACGCCAATGTTCAGCAGCGCTTCGGCAACAACAATCTGAAGGCGGGAAGCGCGAATCGGATGGATTTCCGAGGCCGCGGCGGCGAGCAAGTGCTGCGTCCCGGACAAGACCGACCCGGCGGCGGTGATCGCGTCGGCGATCGTACTGGTGATCGCGGTCGCGACGGCGCTGCCTCTCGTGATCGTCCTGGCGGTGATCGGGCCAATCGCCCAGCCGCGGCCGATCGCGCCAAAGCGGGGGGCGCTCGTGCGGGGGCAGGTGAGCGCGGTCGCAATGCGGCGCGTGGCGGCGGCGGCCGCGACACAGCCTTCAGGAATGTGTCTTCCGGCAAGGCTGCCAATCTGCAGGCCGCTCGAGGCCGGGCAAGCTCTGCTGGACGGGCCGGAGGTGCGGTCGCCTTCGCCGGCCGCGGGGGCGGTGGTTTCCAGGGTGCCGCCGTTCGCGGTGGCGGTGGAGGTTTCCGTGGCGGAGGCGGCGGGGGCTTCCGCGGGGGTGGCGGACGGCGGTCGGATATCGCGCTGAAGCACGGTATCGTCCTGCTTGGTCATCTCGCCAACGGTCTCGGCTACTACCGCTTCAGCTATCTCGGCAGCAGCAAGTCCTATGTCGGCGTGATGGCGCAGGAAGTGCAGGGCATCATGCCGGAAGCCGTCACGCGTGGCGGCGACGGCTACCTCAGGGTCTACTACGACAAGCTCGGATTGAAGTTCCGGACCTACAGCGACTGGCTTGCCGCCGGCGCACGGATTCCCACAGCATCGGAGCCATCACCATGATCGTCGTTCCGTGGCTCCGATTGGCTCGCCCCGCGGCCGCTGTCGCTGCCCTTATGATGCTGGCGCTCCCGATCACATCGGCTCACGCGCAACAGGCCTATCCTTCGCCGGAGGACGCCGCGGCTGCGCTCGCTGCCGCCGTCAAGACCGGGGAGAAAAGAGCCGTGCTGAAAGTTCTGGGCAAGGACGCCGAGGACATCATCGCGTCAGGCGATGATGTCGCCGATGCCGAGACGCGCGAACGTTTCCTGTCCGCGTATGAAGCCAAGCACTCGATCAAGGCGGAAGGAAACAAGAAGGCGACGCTCATCCTGGGCGCGGATGACTTCCCGTTCCCGATCCCGCTGGTCAACAACAGGGATGGCTGGGAGTTTGACTCCGCCGCTGGTCGCCTCGAGATCCTGTATCGCCGCATCGGACGCAACGAGCTCGATGCCATTCAAACCGCGCTCGCCTTTGTCGATGCCGAGAACGAATATGCGGACAAGGATCGTACCGGCGACGGCGCCGGGGTCTATGCGCAACGGATTGTCAGCACTCCGGGCAAGAAAGATGGCCTGTTCTGGCGCGACGACCGCGACCAAAGTCCCCTCGGTGAACTCGCGGCGCAGGCGGCAACGGAAGGCTATAAGGCCGGCGCGGAGGGCAGCGCGCCCTACCACGGCTACTACTTCCGAATCCTGAAAGGACAGGGGCCCAACGCGCCCGGCGGAGCCGTGAATTATGTCGTCAAAGGCAAGATGATCGGCGGCTTCGGGCTGATCGCCTATCCCGCGGAGTATGGCAATTCGGGCGTCATGACCTTCATGGTCAACCACGCGGGCACGGTCTATCAGAAGGATCTCGGCGAACGCACGGCGGTCATCGCCAAGCGCACTTATCTGTTCGATCCGGACCAGACGTGGAAGAAGGTGGACGCGACGAATCCTTGAAAAGGCGGAAGCATTGCAATGGAGCCATTTGCAATTCGTCTTGCGGTGATCGCATTGTTCGCGTTTGCATTTCCTGTAACGTCATCGCAAGCGCAAGCGCCGGGCTACGTCCGGGTCAATTTCGCGAAAGCGGGCCTGGTGGTGGGCGCCGGCGGCGGCACCGGCGTCCTGACATATCGCGGCCGCAACTATCCGTTCCGGGTCTCCGGCCTCAGCCTCGGCGTTACCGCCGGCGCATCCGTCAGTCGTCTGGAAGGTTGGGCCTCAGGCATAGCTGACGTAAGCGACTTTGCCGGCACCTATAGCGCGGTTGGCGCCGGCGGTGCCCTGGTTGGCGGCGCAGGAGGCGTCAACTTGAGAAATGAAAACGGCGTCGTGCTCATCCTGAAAGGGCCAAAAGCGGGGATGGAGTTCGCCGCCAACCTCAGCGGTATCAGGATTTCGCTGAAGTGAGTTGAGTATCGGGCAAGAGCAAAAGTCATCCGCTCAAGCTGAGCTTCTGCGCTTGTGACAATGAGCGGGCATTCGTGTCGGAGCTGGCGCCCGAAGCGACCTACGCGAACGAGACGGAGCTACAGTTTCGATCTGGCGCGCATCGCGCTGCAAAGTAACGCGCCATTCAGAGCAGAATAGCGAACTCTTATGTGAAATTAATGCATAATTTTTCGTCGTCTCAAAATGGAATCGATCCTCTTCCGCGGAAAGTCCAGATTTGCACGTTGCTGCCTATGCCGCCGAGTTCGGCGCCAAGAGCAACAGTGGCTTCGTTGCCAAGGCGCACCGCCAGCCCTCCCGTTGCACGCGCGGACCAGCCATCGAGCAGCGGGACCGAAGCGAGCGGCACGGCCCCGGCCAACGCCAACGCAGCGGCATCATCGCCGGTGAAGTAGTAATCCGCGTAAAGGCCCGCATAGGGCGCGAGCGCCACGGTCGCGCTGGCGACCCATGGATAGCTGACTTTGAGACCAGCCGAGGCACGGCCGGTGAAGAAATTGCGATCCGCCTGCGGCGTGCCGAGCGAGTCGGTGTAGGCGTTCTCATTTTCCCAGAGCGCGTAGACCTTGGCCGAAGGCTCGATGTTTAAACCATAAGCTTTGGTGTCGCCGGTCAGACCACCCGACACCAGCCAGCGATGTCCACTGAAGTTGCCAGTAGCGGTGCCTGCGGTGCCGTCATAGCCGATCCCGGAATACGCCGCGGCTGCGTCGAAGCGCAGTCCCGGCGCGAACCTCCAGCCGAGATATGAACCGAGTGTCCAGCCATCGCCCTTGAGATGGCCACTCAAAGCATCGGACCGGTAGTCGAAGGTCTCGTAGCCGCCGAGCGCACCGACCAGAAAGTTCGGTGTGACCCTGCGCGTAAGGCCCAACAGCGCATTGATCTGGCTGCCGTACAGAATCGGTGTCGATGTCGACGACCCCCAGCGATCGATGCCGCTGCCTCTGACATCCGCCCACAACAGCCAGTCCTTCGGCTCGACGTAGCGAAACGCGGGCGCCTTGGCGGGCATCGCATTGCGATCGATTGCCGCGAACGCGTTGTCGACCCGGGATGCGCCCTGCGGCAATTGCGACTGCGCATAGCTGTTGGCGCCACCCGACAGGCCGCCGCCGTTGCGCCCGTACAATCCATTCCATCGATCCGACACGTCGGCGCCTGCGGTTGCGGCCTGCGGCTGATCGGGATCGGCGGAGAAGTTGAAACGAATGCCGCCTCCGCTCGGCGAGACCATGTTGCCACCATCGCTGAAGCCCTCGGAGATCGCGGTGTCGATCGCGCCTGCAATGGCTGCGCCCGAGTTTTGCGCCACGGTCTTGGTTGCGATGATCTGCAAGGCCCGCAGCTTCAGACTGTCCTGTGGCGTGTTCACCGCCTGCAGCAGCGCTGCCGACGTGCTGGCCTTGAACGTGCCATTGCCGGCATAGGTTGCGGTGATGGTATGGGTGCCAGCCGTCAGCGCCGAGGTCGTCAGGCTGGCAACCCCGCCGGCCAAGGTCGCGCTGCCGATCGCAGCGCCGCCATCGTCGAATCTCACCGTGCCGGTCGGCGTATCGCCCCCGCTTGTCACTGTTGCTGTGAACGTCACGGCCTGTCCCGGCGTGCTTGGATTGGCAGATGAGACGAGAACTGTCGCCGTCGCCGCCTGGTTGACAGCCTGGTTCAGCACCGATGACGTATTGGACGTGTTGTTGGCATCGCCGCCATAGACTGCCGTGATCGCATGCGTTCCGGATGTCAGCGCCGATGTGGTCAACGTCGCCTGTCCGCCACTGATGGTGCCGGTGCCCAGCGTCGTCGCGCCGTCCTTGAACGTGACCATGCCGGTGGGCGTGCCGCTCGTGCCAGTCACTGTTGCTGTGAACGTCACGGCCTGTCCCAGAGTGCTTGGATTGGCAGATGAGACGAGAACTGTCGCCGTCGCCGCCTGGTTGACAGCCTGGTTCAGCACCGATGACGTATTGGACGCGTTGTTGGTATCGCCGCCATAGACTGCCGTGATCGCATGCGTTCCGGACGTCAGCGCCGATGTGGTCAACGTTGCCAGTCCGCCACTAAGGGTGCCGGTGCCCAGCGTCGTCGTGCCGTCCTGGAACGTCACCGTGCCAGTGGGCGATGAGCCCGACACTGTCGCGGTGAAGGTGACGGCCTGTCCCGGAAGACTCGGGCTGGGTGACGCAACCAACGTAATACTGCTGGTCGCCCTGGCGATGATGATGTCCTGGGTCACCTGGCTCGCGGCCGCGACGGTGGTTCCATTGCCGGCCTGATCGGCGGCCACCGTGCACGTGCCTGCGCTGATCATGGTCACGATACCGCCGAAAACCGTGCAGACGCCCGGGGTCAGCGAGGAATAGGTTACCGCCAGGCCGCTGCTTGCCGAGGCCAGCGGACTGACCACAAACGTGCCGCCGCTGACAAAGGTCCGTCCCGTCTGGGCGCCGAAGGTGATGGTCTGGCTGATCGGTCCGACTGTATAGTTATTTGAAACGGCGGTGCCGATGCCGGCTTCCAAGCCGTTCGTCACCCCGGATAAGTTCACAACGACCTGATTGGTTGCGGCCGGCGCACCCGAATTTGCAGTGAGGTCGACGGTGTAGGTGATGTTGTCCGAGGTTGCGAGATTGGACGCGGTCGCATTGGTGAGCGTCAAGTCAAGGAGAGTAAAGCCGGTCACGGCTTCAGAGAACAAGATTGTCACCTTCGCCGACCCACCATACGCTAGTCGATCCGGGTCAACAGTGATGGTCGCTGTCGGTGGCGCCGCATGGGCTGACGTCGAAACGGCAAAAAATGCGAAAACAATCAGTGCGGCCAGCTTGATGCTGCCGACAATGCGACCAATCCCAGACACCTAGCCCCCAGCACGTCTCTTTGCGATGTATTTCCCAGCCAGTCGTCGTTGATCGCACACGTATCGGGACGTGTCGAGCGCAATAAATGCGCGCCGATCTAAGCGACGTCCGACGTATCTCGCAGGACAATCGATGGTGATCCGAATAACCACAGAGTTAAGTTGATTTTGATTCTTGAAAAAGCGGATTGACGAGTTGGCTGCAGCAGCGTGCAACGCCATGTCCTTGCCGACCAGAGATGGGTGACAATTCACTCCGGAGATATGGGTTACGCAGTGGGGCCTTTTGCGAGGAGAGCAAAGTGCCCTGGCAGGAGTGTAACCAGATGGATGAACGGCTGAAGTTCACCGCCGGGCTGCTTGACGGAGAACGGAGAAGAAGAAGGGGCGCTCGACTTTCTGGTCACCGCTTGCGGACGACCCGGCCAGCACCGCAAAAATGGCGCACCCGACACGATTCGAACGTGTGACCTTTGCCTTCGGAGGGCAACGCTCTATCCAGCTGAGCTACGGGTGCTTGGCAGTTCATTTAGCCGATTGGTCTGCTGTCGGCAACGGCCTTGAGGTGATTGTTCGGCCGGGCACAGGCGATAAACTGGGCGTAGAAACTGTGTACAAACGCCGTCTGCCCAGGGAGATTCGTCATGCGTCCGCTCGAATTTGGCTGGTATTTGCCGACACATGGCGACACCACGGCCTATGGGCTGATGGAAGCCCAGGTGGCGGGCTCGCCGGAACTCTGCGAGCGGGTGGTGCAGGCCGCCGAAGCGGCGGGCTTTGAATATTTGCTGATCCCGGTCGGCTCGGTGTGCTGGGAGGCCTGGATCACGGGCGCCTTCATGGCGGCGCGGTCGTCGAAGATCAAGCCGCTGATCGCGGCGCGTCCCGGCTATATCAATCCGGTGCTGCTAGCCAAGATGATCTCGACCTTCGACCAGATGTCGGGCGGGCGCATCTGTATCAACCTGATCGCGGGCCAGAACAAGAGCGAGGTCCAAGCCGAAGGCGTTCGTTATGCCAAGGAAGAGCGTTACGCGCTGATGGACGAGGAGGTCTCGATCCTGAAGGCGCTGTGGACCACGCGCGGGCCGGTGCATTTCAATGGCAGGTTCCACACGCTATCGGGTGCGCACATCCGGCCGCGGCCGCTGCAGCAGCCGTTTCCGAAATTCTATCTCGGCGGCGGCTCGCGGCAGGCGTGGGAATTATCGGCGAAACATTCCGATGTGCACCTGTTCTGGGGCGACCTGCCGGAACGCATCGCGCAGAACATCGCCGAGATCAGGGCGCTGGCGCGCAACCACGGCCGCGAGCAGGAGATCGGCTTCGGCATGCGGTTGCAGGTGATCTGCCGCGAGAACGAAGCGGATGCGTGGGAGGCGGCCGACCACCTCGTGCGTCACGCCAGCGAACGGCAGAAACAGGAGATGAAGACGCTCTACAACAATTCAGTCGCCAATCAACGGGTGCAGCAGCTTGCGCGCGAGCATGGCGATCTCCTGTTGCCGCATCTGTGGACCGGCATCACCAAGGTCCGGCCCGGCGCCGGCATTGCCGTGGTCGGCAATCCCGTCCAATGCGCCGACATGCTGCAGCGATTCATCGATGCCGGCTGCCATTCCTTCTGCCTGTCAGGCTATCTGCATGACGAAGAGGCCGAGCGTTTCGGGAGGCTGATCCGTCCGATCCTTGCGGCGAACAATCGCGGCCGCCTGATGGCGTAGCTCAGGCCGGCACGATCGTCTTGCCGATCGGCCACAGCGCGATGCCGGCAAGCTTGAGATGCGCCCAGGCGAAGGGCAGGCCGATGATGGTGACCGCCCAGATGATCGCCGTGAGCAGGTGACCGAGCGCAAGCCACCAGCCCGCGAGCACGAACCAGATCACATTGCCGATCAGCCCGAACGCGCCGGTCCCGACGTCGCTCGCGCCGGTGATTTCGTCGCGGCGCACCGCCCGCGAGCCGAACGGCAGCAGGGTATAGACGGCGATGTTGAAAGCCGCGCGCGCCCAGGGCAGGCCGATGATCGTGATCGCCATGATAATTGCGGCGACAAGCCAGCCAAACGCCATCCACGCGCCGCCGATCAGGATCCAGAGCACATTGAGGAGGATGGAAAGAGGAGACATGGGTTCACTCGTCATTGCCTGGTGGCCAGATTGCCTCGTGGCCGGCCTCGCCCCCCATATTTGTACGCCATCGTCGTCGCGCAAGATAGCCGCCCGATCGGCGGTCGCGCTGGCTTAGAGCGTTTTCGAGCGAAGTGGACACCGGTTCGCGTGAAGAAAACGCGTCAAAATAAGAATCTAGAGCTTCGGTCTGTTTCCATCAGGACCGAAGCTCTAGGCCAAAACCCGTGCCGTCGCCTGGTCCACTTCGAGCAATCGCCTGATCTCCGATGCCGGCTTCGGTGCGCTGAACAGGAAGCCCTGCATCTGCGTGCAGCCCAGTTCGCGCAATAGTTTCCGCTGCTGTTCGGTTTCGACGCCTTCGGCCGCGGTGGTCATGTTGCGCGACGCGGCGATATTCACCACCGCCTGCACGATGGCAGAGGAACCGTCGACCTCGATGTCGCTGACGAAGCACCGGTCGATCTTGATCTTGTCGAACGGAAACCGCTTCAGATAGCTCAGGGAGGAATAGCCGGTGCCGAAATCGTCCAACGCGATGCGCACGCCGATGGCGCGGAGCTGGTGCAGGATCGCGAGCGCGGCTTCATCGTCCCTGATCAGCACCGCCTCCGTGATCTCGATCTCCAGCCGGCCGGGCGCGAGACCGGAGGCGGTGAGCGCGCCCGTGATCCGCAACGCCAGCGTTTCGCATTTGAGCTGGACCGGCGAGACGTTGACGGCGAGCCGGATGTGAGACGGCCAGGTGGCCGCTTCCGTGCAGGCCGTGCGCAGCACCCAATCGCCGAGCTCGTTGATCATTCCGGTATCTTCTGCCACCGGAATGAATTCGGCGGGAGAGACCATGCCGCGCTCCGGATGACGCCAGCGCAACAGCGCCTCGCAGCCCGCCACCCGATTGGTCCTCAAGTCCAGCAGCGGCTGGTAGTGGATCTCGAAACCGCCTTCCACCATGGCTTGCCGCAGGTCCTGCTCCATGGTGAGGCGGGCCTGGGCGCTTTCATCCATCGCCGGCTCGAAGAAGCGATGGGTCCGGCGCCCGCCCGCTTTGGCGGCATACATCGCCAGATCCGCGTGCTTGATGAGCTGGTCCAACTCCGTGCCGTCCTGCGGCGCCAGCGCGATGCCAATGCTGGCGTCGGTGGAAAGATGATGCCCGAGGCAGTCGCAAGGTTGTCGGATCGCGCCATGGATCCGCGTCACGAATTCCGCGACATCGGACGTTGCATCAACGGCGGTCTGGATCACGGCGAACTCGTCGTCGCCAAGCCGGGCGATCAGGTCGCTGGGTTTGAGGCAGGCCTTGATCCGTGCGGCCACCGTCTTCAGCAGTTCGTCGCCGACATGATGGCCGAGCGAGTCGTTGATGGCCTTGAACTCGTCGATATCGATGTAAAGCAATGCGAACCGTTCACCGCGCATTGCCCTTTCGAGCTCGCGCGCGATCTGCGCACGGAACAGCACGCGGTTCGGCAGGTCGGTCAGCGCATCGTAATGCGCAAGATAGGTGATCCTTTCGTTCGCGAGCTTGCGTTCGGTTACATCCTCGACGACGTTGATGATGTAGTGCGTCGTGCCGGCCTGATCGCGTATGCCGATGCGTTTCGAGGTGATGTAGCGTTCGCCTTTCGCCTGGGTCTTCCAGAGGTGTTCATCCCTGTAGAAGCCGTCGGTGGACCCCAGCAGCCTTTCGTCGTCTGAGGTGATGATTCGGGCGGCGGCGGCCGGAAAGACATCGAATGCGGTCTTGCCGACGATCAGGTCGCGTGAGATGCCGAACTTCTCCTCGGCAACACGGTTGACCAAGAGATAGCGCCGGTCGTGCGCATCTTTGACCGTGATCTGCGAGGGGATGTGATCGATGATCTCGCGCAGGAACGCGTAGTTCCGGTCGCGCTCCTGCTCCAGCCTGCAGCGCTCGGTGATGTCCTCGATGGTGGTGATCCACCCGCCGTGCTTGAGTGGCGTGCTGACGGCGGAAAACCAGCGGCCGTCCGCGCTGCCTGCCAGGCTGCGATCAACCCGGCCCTGCGCGATATTGTTCATGACGGAGGTGCAGAATTCGTCGACGTCGCCGTCGAAAAGTCCGTTCGCCTGGCGGTGCCGCATCAGGTCGCGGAAGTGGCATCCCGGCTTCACGATGTCGGTCGAGAGCTGGAACATGTCGAGATAGCGACGGTTGAAGGTCACGATGCGGCCGGCGGCGTCGTACTGCACCAGCCCCTGGATCATGTTGTTCAGCGCGGTGTCGAGCCGTTGCCGCTCCGCCTTCAGCCGTTGCCGCGCGTGGCGGTTTTGCTTGTTGATCTCGCGGGTGATCAGGAACAGCACGCCTGCGACCACCAGGGCGGCGAGCGCCGCGGCGACGATCAGGAATTTGGTCTGCGCACGCCAGTCTGCAAGTGCCGCGGCGATCGAATTGGTTGCGACCACGACCGCCGGGAAATGGCCCAGCCGCGCCGCCGAGCCCAGCCGCTTCATTCCATCGACCGGGCTTTCGATGCGTAGCGTATGCTGGCCTCCCTTCGCCAGCACCTCTCGCATCAGCGGGGCGGAGGCGAAATTCCGTCCGATCATCTCATCGATGCGCGGATGACGGGCGAGCAAGGTGCCGTCGGCGTGAAATAGGCTGATGGTCGCGCTCGCGCCTGGAGCGACGGAAGCAAAGAACTTCTCATAGTTCGCGGGATCGATCCGCCGTGTCATGATCCCGAGAAAGATTCCGTTGTGCCCGGTCAGGCGGTGGGCGATCACGGTATTGAGTTTGCCGTTGCGATAGCTGCGGACCGCTTCGGCGAGAACGGTCTCCGTCGTCGGATTGGATTTGAAGCTCTTGAAGTAGGCGCGCTCGGATATGTTGAGCTTCGGTGCCGGCAGCGGTCCGGACCAGTTGATGATCTGCCCGTCGGTGTCGAACAGCGAGACGTCGCCGAGATAGGATAGGCCCTTCGATTTCAGCACGTGGTGCACTTCGGCGGTCGACATCCGTTCCTTGAACGCTTCCGGCGAGGCAAGCTCCGGAATCCGCAATTGTGAGATCAGGTCGGAAGCGATCGCCGCGGAGTCTTCGAACTGCTGGTCGAAATGGCGCGTCAGCATCAGTACGGTGTTTTCCAGTTCGCGCTCGCTGTTGTGCAGGGCGCGCTCACGGAATTGGCCGACCATCAGGATGGTGCCGGCAAAGATCGCGGTCACCAGCAATCCGCCGCAGAGCGTCAGCCACAGCACCGGGCCGCGGATCGTCGCGGCGAAGTGGCGGCGGAAGACCTTCGCGCGAAGGATGATCCTATGGATGTGCTTTGAAGGATTGCGCATTCCCGAATTCCCGGGAGGCAGGGATACAACGCAAAATCGCCACAAGCGGTTAGGAAATCCGGTTACTCAACGCTTAATTGGGGTCTTGCAGTATTTCCTCGCGATGGTTGTGGGGTCCCGGTCCTCAGCGCCGATACCTGCTCGTTCGGGTGTAAGCCGGACGTGCCTCCTCCATCGCCCGGCTCGCCAGGTGAGCCCGCGCTTCGCTCGTCAGCGGCATCGACGGCTTGAGGTCGTCCAGGAAGATCGGTCTCGAGAAGTAGTAGCCCTGGGCGTAGCGGATCTTGGTCGCAGCCTGCAGGTAGGCCAGCTCCTCGTAGGATTCGATGCCTTCCGCGATCACGGTCATGCCGAGCGCCTCGCTCAAGGATTCGATCGCTCGCAGGATGCCCTGGCTGCGCGGGCGCTTATGGATGTCGGTGATGAAGGAGCGATCGATCTTGATCTCGTCGGCGGTGATGTCGGCGAGCGCCGACAGCGACGAATAGCCGATGCCGAAATCGTCGATCGAGATCCCGACGCCGATCCCGCGCAGTATCGGCAGGATCTCCTCCTGGAAATGCGATTTGGTGACGAAAGCATCTTCCGTCACCTCGATCATGAAGCGCTTCGGGTATCCCGTCTCCTCGAGCGCGCGGGCGAACGGGCGCATGAATTCGGGATTGGCGGCCTGCTTGGCCGCGACATTGATGCTGATGGAAGCGTCGGGACCAAAGGTGTTGTTGATCAGGTCGATCGATCTCACGATCTCCGCCAGCACCAGATGGGTCAGTTCGTCGATCAGCCCGAGCTCGACGGCGAGGTTGACGAAAGTGCCGGGCGCCTGGATCACGCCCTCATTGTCGCGCAGCCGCACCAGCGCCTCGATGCCCTTGACCTCCTGCGTCCTGAGATCGACCTTGGCCTGGAAGGCGCAGCAGAAGCGCTTCTCCAGGATCGCGAGCCGTAGCGACTGCTCGATCTTCATCCGCGCGATGGCCTCGACTTCCATGCTGGCGTCGAAGAAGGCCGCAGCACCCTTGCCGCTGTGCTTGACCCGATACATCGCGATATCGGCGTTCTGGCGCAGCTCGTCGTAGCTTCGGCCATGCTCGGGATAAAGGCTCACGCCGATCGAGGTGGAGGCGAAGATCTCCGACTGGTCGATGAAGAACGGCGCCTTCAACCGCTGCAGCATGAATTCGATGTAGTCGGCGACCTCCTGCTCGGTCTGGATCGGATTGAGCAGGAGCAGGAATTCGTCGCCGGAGATGCGCGACAGGATGTCGGTTTCGCGCAAGGACAGGCTGAGCCGCCGGGTCATCTCCACCAGCAGCGCGTCGCCGATGGCGTGGCCGTAATAGTCGTTGATGTGCTTGAAATTATCGATGTCGAGGAAGGCGAGCGCGAAATGGCTGTCTGCATCGTCACAGTACAGCAGGCTGTTGACGCGGTGCTCGATCACCCGGCGCGTCGGCAACGCGGTCAGCTCGTCATAATAGGCGGAACGGAATAGCTGGTCCTCGAACGCCTTCTGCTCGGTGATGTCGGCGGAGGTCGACAGCAAGAGATTACGGTCGGCGATCCGCACCGGCCGATGCGCGGTGAGGAACACCTGCTTGGCCGCGCCGGAGGCAACCGCTTCCTCCAGCACCGCGGAGCGGCCGTTCCGTAGCAATTCGAGACAGGTCTCGCGGCGCTCGTCCAGTTGCGAGGCCATTGCATCGCTTGCCAGTTGGAAGCGCGCCGCGGCCGCATCGTTGACGACAAGGAAGTCGCCCTGCTCGTCCTGGACCGTGACGCCCGCAGGCAACAACCTGACGACATCACGCAGAATCCGCAATTCGGAATGGAGTTCGCTCTCATTCGTGGCCGCCGCCGTGGCCATCTGAAAGTCGTGCTTTATGGGACTGTGCATGCGCGCGAACTTGGCAAAGTCCCTTGTAGTTTTGGTTAAGTGGAACTGAGAAAAACCGCGACATCTGTGTCGATAGGAGATTTCAACAGGCGCCACCTCAATCGTCATTAACAGAGCGTCAACCCGATCATCGAGTGCTTGCGGCTGTCTTTCGTTTCGCCTTCTTCGGAGCGAAGCGCGAAAAAGCGCGATCAAGCCGTGGGAATACGGCACTGCATGGTACAGTGAATACCGGTCTTGAGATAGCTGACGTCGGTCTTGCCATCGAATGGTCTCAGCGCCGATTTCAATAGCCTGGTGCCGAAACCCGGCTCGCCGATCTTCTCCACGGCCGGCCCCTCGGTCTCGTCCCAGGTGATGGTGAGGCGATCGTCGGACACCGACCATGATACCTGCAGGAAGCCGCGCGCGGAGGAAAACGCGCCATACTTGCCGGCATTGGTGGCGAGCTCATGAAAGATCAACGCCAGGCTCACCGCCAGCTTGGCCGGCAGAAACAGACGATCGCCGTTCAGGTTGAACCGGACATGGCCGTAGGGACCAAGTTCGGAGATCAGGAGGTCCTGGATATCGCATCCGTTGCCGTCGACCTTTGCGATCAGGTCGTCGGTCGCCGACAGCGCGCGGATGCGGTGATCGATGCGACTCCAGATCTGCGGCTGGTCCTGCAGCGCCTGGTGCAGCACCGCGTGAATGGTTGAGGACTTGTTCTTCAGCCGGTGCTGCAATTCGTCGACCACGAGCTTGCGATAGTCCTGCTCGCCGATCAGGCGTTTGGCGATCCGCTGCTGCTCGGCGACGATCGAGCGGTAGTGCTCGACGCCCCAGATCGTCAGGCCGCAGACCACCCAGAACATCAAAAGCAACGCGATCCGCGTCGGATCGGTGACCGTACTGCCGAAATTGAGGGCGAGGCCGAGCAGGCCGCCGGCAAGCGCGGTCAGGATTCCGATGCGCAAGCCACCGAAGGCGCCGGCGAAGAACACCGCCGGAAAGTAGGGCGTGAAGAACACGTCCGGGCGAAGCTGGGACAGGCCCCAGCGGACCATTGTGGCCAGTGCCAGGCAGATGATCGCAAAACCGAGGCCGAGCGCGAGCGACGGCGGGGCGTCCCCGCGCCAGCCGCACCTGAACTCGTCGATCAATCTCTTCATGGCTTTGTCACTTCAGGTGATCAGCGAATCCAAAATAAGGCCGAACCGACGGGTAAGCCGCGATTTGTGGCCGGCAGAGGGCCGCAGGCCACAGCCGGCGGCTTTGTGCACCGAACAGTCCACTTGCCTTGTTCCGCCTGTGGCAGGAATATCCCAGTCCATCGAATTCGACTGACAACTTAAGAGGTAATGATATGGGACGGTTGGACGGCAAGGTCGCGGTGATCACGGGCGCCACGAGCGGCATCGGCCTGCGCACGGCGGAGGTTTTCGTCGCCGAGGGTGCGAAGGTCATCATCGCCGGGCGCCGCATCGCCGAAGGCGAAGCCTTGGCCAAGGCGCTTGGCGCCAACTGCATCTTCCGCCAGACCGACGTCACCGTGGAAGAGCATATGAAGGCCCTGATCGCGCTGACGCTGGAAAAATTCGGTAAGGTCGACTGCCTCTTCAACAATGCCGGCGGTCCGGCGCAGACCGGCGGCATCGAGGGATTGGAGGTCGACCGTTTCGATGCCGCGATGGCAACGCTGGTGCGCAGCGTCATGCTCGGTATGAAGCATGTGGCGCCGCATATGAAGAAGCAGGGCTCCGGCAGCATCATCAACAATGGCAGCATCGCCGGGCGGCTTGCCGGATTCTCGTCCTCGGTGGTCTATGGCGCGGCGAAGGCCGCGGTGATCCATCTGACCAAATGCGTGGCGATGGAGCTCGGCGAGTCCGGCATTCGCGTCAATTCGATCTCGCCCGGCGCGATCGCGACCGGCATCTTCGGCAAGGCGCTGGGATTGTCGACCGACGCCGCGGAGAAGACGCCGGCTGTCATGCGCGAGGTCTACAAGAGCGCCCAGCCGATCCCGCGCGCCGGCCTGCCCGACGACATCGCGCATGCCGCCGTGTTCCTCGCCAGCGACGAATCCTCCTTCATCAACGGCCACGACCTCGTCGTCGACGGCGCCATCACCGGCGGCCGCAACTGGACCCAGCAGCAGCAGGGCTACGTCGCCTTGCGCAAGGCATTTGATCAGGGCGGTTAGCGGCGGCATAGTTGACTGACCCTCATCCTGAGTCCGCGAAGCTGGATGGTGGGCAAAGCGCAGCGTGCCCACCATCCACGGTTGGTGCAAGAAAAGGTGGGCACGCTGCGCTTTGCCCACTCTACGGCGTCGTCGCGAATTATGATTTAATTTTCAAACAGCGGAGGGACGTAGGTCTGCGTTCTCGCGACGTGATACGTCCGAGTTTTGCGTCACTTTCCACCCTCTCATCGAATAGAGGGCGCAGGGAAAGCCGGGTGCTGGTTGCACCCATGGGTCCCGTGCAACAAAAAGCACGGGGGTAGGACCACAGGTTCAACCGAAGCATTCCGGCTTTCCCTGCGCGATGGTGTTACGGCTTCCTTCGTGCTCTCCCCGGTGACCGGGCTTTCTTGCCACCGTCATCCGCGGCAGCTCTTGCTGCTCGCCAACTTAGCGCCAGCGTCGGGGCGCCAGGACCACACGACTTCGCCGTCCGCGGATGTTGCGTTCGTCTATCGCAACACCTGCGTCCACCGCATCTCACCGCAACGTTCGTGACGATCGCGATCCGCCCCTCATTCGCGTGAGACGCGCGGAGTTAAATCACTGATTTGCCCGACGGCGAAAGCGGAATGTTTTTTGCGCAGGGCTGGACAGACTTTTCGCTGATTTGCCCGTCGGGTTGATTTGTCGCACCCGAAGCATCCACATCGTCATTGCGAGCCACCGGGTCGGCGCGGTAGCGCCGCCCGATGACAGGCTTCGCGAAGCAATCCATAGCGCCACTTGCGGAGGCATGGATTGCTTCGCTGTGCTCGCAATGACGGATAGCTCATGCCGAGGTATTGCCCTCCACGAGCGCGGCGATCGCAGCCTCGATCGACACCGAGCCTTTGCGGGCATTGGCACCTTTGTCGGCAAAATCGATCCAACCCTGGTTGAAGCCGTCGATCATCTGCATTCTCGGCAGGGGGTTATGCATGCCCTGCTCCCGAAAGATCGCCTCCCATTGTTCGCGCGGCACGGCTTCAGCCCTGACTGGCTTGCCGAGCGCCCTGGAGAACGCCGCTGCGATAGCTGCGGGGCTGACGCGCCCTGCAGCTTCGAGCTGGACGATGCGAGTGCCGCTCCACTGCTGCTGCAACAGATCGGCGATGGCGCCACCGATATCGGCGGTAGCGATCATCGGCACCGCACGATCGAGCGGCTGCAGATAGCTTCTGATGACGCCGTGATCCCGGGCTGAGGCGAGATCGAACGCCGCATTCTCCATGAACCAGGCGGCGCGAAGGAAGGTCACCGGCATGGTGAGCGTCGACAGCGCGCGTTCGAGCAGGCCGAGCTGGCTGAGCAGGTTCGGCCGCTCGGCATTGGCGCCGATCGTCGACAGCGCCACCACGCGTTTGGGCGCGCCGCGTGTTAGCGCCGCGCGCAGCGTATCGATCATCGCTCTAGCCTCGCGCCAATCGGGCGAGGGATCGAACAGCGGCGGCAGCATCACAAACGCGGCTTCCGCGCCCTCGAAGGCGCGGCCGAGTGCTTCGGCATCATCGAGATCGGCGATCGCGACCTCGCAGCCCTGCGCGGCCCAGCTCTCGCCCTTGGCGCGATGCCGCACGACGACGCGCGGTCGCTTGCCTTGTGCGAGCAGGGCGCGAGCGGTGGCCCCGCCGACTTTTCCCGTGACTCCCATGACGGTGTACATGTCTCTCTCCTTTTGCCTGATATGAGCGCCGCCGGCCGAGCGACCCGTTGGCTTCACCCGGGCTACGTGGTTGCATGGAGGCGGCTACCAGGGCAGCCTGTCGCCGTGTCGATTGATGAACTTCAGGCCCGGCTTGCCGGCGCGGGCTTCCACCGCGGTTACGACCGGCGTGATGCTTTCGTCGATCGAGAGTATTGCTTCGCTGCCGCCCATTTCGGTCCGCACCCATCCCGGTGCGATCAAGAGCATCGCGCGCGGGTCACCGGAATGCCGCTGGCTGAAGCACTTCATCAGCATGTTGAGCGCGGCCTTGCTCGCGCTGTAGAGCTCCCAGAAGCCGCGATTGGCGGCGATGCTGCCGAGTTCGGACGACATCACCGCGATGATGCCGCGCGGCGGCACCTGGTCCTCGAAGGTCTCGACCACGCGCATCGGCGACAGCGCGTTGGTCACCATCATGGCGACGAAGTCCTCGACATCAGCATCGATCGGCGTGTTCTCGCGCGCGAGGCAGATGCCGGCATTGACGAGCAAGGTGTCGATGATGCGACTCCCGAGGCGCCCCTTCAGCGCCTTGATGGAGGCCGGATCGGTGGTGTCGACGGTCTCGATCTCGAGGCTTACGGGAAAGCGCACGGCAAGATCGTCCAGCGCTTTCGACGGGGTACGCACCGTGGCGGTCACCTGGTAGTCGCGGCCGCAATATTGCTCGACCAGCGCAAGACCAAGTCCGCGGGAGGCGCCGATGATGAGAACGGTTTTCCTGGTTGCCAAAAGAGAGGTCCTTTCCGAGATCGTTTGATCCGACGGGATGGACTCTTTCACCGCGACACTGATGATCCCAGTGCGGATATGTCAGATGACTGGTGACCGAAAATCAGCAAAGGGCTGCTTATGGAAGCGTGAGGCGGGTGCACCTCGCCCCGCTTGCGGCCGCTTGCGGGGAGAGGTCGAAATTCAAGCGGAGCTTGAATTTCGGGTGAGGGGGAGCTTCCGCGAGTCCGTCTGTCACCGTGTTCGCGGAGCGAGCCCCTCACCCCAACCCTCTCAGAGCGAGCTCTGCTCGTCTCGGCCCCGTAAGAACGGGGCGAGGGAGAAAGGCCGTCACTTGGCGCGCGAGCGGGTCGCTCCCTGCGCGGCCTTCAGTGCGAATTCGATGAAGGCGCGGACTTTCGCCGGCGGATGGTGGCGCGAGGGATGCAGTGCGTAGAGCGGGAAGGTTTCGCCCGGCCAGTCCGGAAACAATTCGATGAGGCGGCCCGAGTCCAGCAGCGGCTGCACGCCGGTGGCCAGCAGTTGTGCGATCCCTGTGCCGGCGATGCATTCGTTGATCATCGTGCCGACGTCGGTCAGCACCAGCGCACCCGAGGTCTTCACCGGCAGCACTTTCTTGCCGGCGTGAAATTCCCATTCGAAGAGACGTCCGGACAGCGGATCAATGAACTGGATGCAGGAATGATCCTGCAGTTCGTTAGGATGCTTGGGACGGCCGTGCTTCCTAAGATAGCCGGGCGAGGCGACGGTCAGCACGCGCGTCTCCAGCAGTTTGCGCGCGATCAGCGTGCCGGCGGGAGGTTCGCCGAAGCGCATCGCCACGTCGATGCCATCGGCGACGAGATCGCCGACATGCTCGCGCGTGATCAATTCCAGCGTCAATTCCGGATGCTGGCGCAGGAAGCCGCCGATGCGGCCAGAGAGGATCACGCGCGAGAAATACGGATCGATGTCGACGCGCAGCCGGCCGCGGACGACCCCGGCCGATTTCGACGCGGTGCTCGCGGCGTCCTCGATCCCCGCCAGCAGTGGCGCCACCTGTTCATAGAAGCGGCGGCCTTCGTCGGTCAGCGCCACCGAGCGCGTGGTCCGATCGAACAGCCGCACGCCGACCCGCGCCTCAAGCCGCGCAGCCGCGCGGCTGACGCCTGAGGCGGTGATTCCAAGCGTATCGGCGGCGCGGGCAAAGCTTTTGGTCTGCACCACCGCCGCCAACACGCTGATTCCCGCCAGCAGGCGGCCGTCGAAGGGCATTGCTCCACCATGACTGTGTGTCAGTAATGATGGAGCGTGGTTGCGGCTGGATCAATAGCGAGTCTGTAGCCCGGGTGGAGCGCAGCGCAACCCGGGGACGCCGGTAACCGCCGAAACAGGTGTCCCGGGTTACGCTCTCGCTCCACCCGGGCTACGAATCATCCGAGCGGAGAGAGCGTCCCTCATGCCTTGCGTTTCGCGGCTTCCTGCAAATCAGGCGCGTTGACGGCGGGGATCGCGACACGGCCGGGGCCGGTATGCGCGAGTGCGGCGGCGGCTTTGTCGTTCTCCATGATCTTGGCCATCACGGCCTGGCCGGCGCGTTCGAAGATCGCGCGATTTTCGATCACGAATTTCTGCGACTTGCGCAGGCCGTCGATATAGCCGTTGATTTCGGGGATCACATAGCGCGCCACCAAGTCCCAGCTTCGCCTTGTGTTTTCCGGGTTGGCCCAGTCATGGGCGAAGCCGACGATGGTGCCGACGCCGCCGGAGACTTGCACCAGGTTCTTGATCATCTTCACGAGATCATCAGGCGTGCCGATGGTTGAGGCGGCGCCCTCCAAGAACGCGGTCTTGTCGACGGCCTCGTCCGGCGAGGAGAACGCGGTCAGTCCGGGCCGCATCAAAGTGCCGACATTATATTCGTTGTGCCAGCGCATCAGCCCGGCGCCGGCCTCGCGGCGCGCCTGCTCGCGCGTCTCGGCGATGTGCCAGGAGAGCAGCACCCGCCAGTTCGAGCGGCTCACAGTGGTGCCGGCCTTCTTGGCGGCGTCCTCGGCGAATTGCCATTGCTGCGGCAGCGCCATCAGGCCTTGCGTCGACATCGAGCCGAGCGAGATGATGCCGATGCCGTATTTGCCGGCGAGCGTCATGCCCGAGGGCGAGATCTGCGAGGCCACCACGAACGGCATGTCCTCCTGCAGGGGGAGGATCTGCAGCGCGGCGTCGTTCATCACGAACCAGTCGCTCTTGGCGGTGACTCGCTCGCCGTTGAACAGGCGGCGGATCACCGCGATCGCTTCGTCCTGGCGGTCGCGCTGGGTCATCGGGTCGATGCCGAGCGTGTGCGCGTCGGAGGCCAGCGCGCCCGGGCCGGAGCCGAAAATGGCGCGGCCGCCGGTCATGTAGTCGAGCTGCACCATGCGCTGGGCGACGTTGAAGGGATGGTGATAGGGCAGCGAGATCACGCCGGTGCCGAGCTTGATCCGCTTGGTGCGCTCGCCGGCGGCCGCCAGAAACATCTCCGGCGAGGCGATCATCTCCCAGCCTGAGGAGTGATGCTCGCCGCACCAGAACTCATCATAGCCGAGCTCGTCGAGCTGCTGGACGAAATCGAGGTCGCGGCGGAATTGCAGCAGCGGATGCTCGCCGATCGGGTGATGCGGGGCGAGGAAAGCTCCGAATTTCAGGCGCGCCATTGGGTGTTTTCTCCAGGATTATTGTTGTCGTTAGCGTTGCAGCAACCCTACGGGCAGGGCAGGTCCGGCGCAATGCTTCGAGCCCGCCGGGCCTGCATGGTTGTTGCGCAGGCGGCGCAGCTTGCCGCCGCCCGGAATTTCAGCCCCGTAGCCCGGGTGGAGCGCAGCGTAGCCCGGGACTGCTGCGTCCGCGGCGAACACACCCCGGGTTACGCTGCGCTCCACCCGGGCTACGGACTGCGAGACTTACCTCGGAGGTAATCGCCGGAATGAGTCGAATCTGTAGCTTGGGGGCACAACAGATTTTGAACGGAACGGCCCGCCATGCACCAGATCGTCACCTATGTCAGTGGCACTATGTCAGTGGATTCCTCGCGGCGCTGGTGGGTGTTGGCGACAGTGGTCGCCGCGCAATTCATGTTCGGGGTCGATGCCTTCATCGTCAATGTCGCGATCCCGACGATCGCGGTGGAGCTGCAGGCGAGCGCCGCCGAGATCGAAGCCGTCATCGCGATCTACCTGATCGCCTATGCGACGCTGGTGGTCACCGGCGGCCGGCTCGGCGACATCTACGGCACCAGGAACGTGTTCGTCGCCGGCGTTGCAGGCTTCAGTCTGGCGTCGCTGTGGTGCTGGCGACGCTGCATCTGTTGTTTGCCGATTCGGCGCGCGCCCGTGCCTTCGGCATCTACGGCATCGTGCTGGGCCTCTCGGGCGCCGCCGGCTTCCTGCTCGGCGGCGTGCTGGTGACGCTTGATCTCGCCGGGCTTGGCTGGCGCGCGGTGTTTTTCGTCAACGTGCCCTTCGGCATCGTGATCATTCTGGCCGCGCTCAGGATCATGCCGACGGTGCCGCATCGCGCCGGCACGCGGCTCGACATTCCCGGCGCGGTCGTGCTGTTTGCGGGATTGCTGTGCCTGATCGGGCCGCTGCTGTTCGGCCACGATGTGCACTGGTCGCCCTGGGTGTGGCTGGTGATGGCGGGCGGCGTTGCGATCATCGCCGCGTTCGTCCGGCTCGAGCGTGCGATCTCGCGCAGTGGCGGCATGCCGCTGATCGATCTCGCGCTGCTGGCTGACGCAGCCTTCATGCGCGGGCTGGTCGCGGTGTTCTTTTTCTTCTTCGCCAATCTCTCGTTCTATCTGATCATGACCATGTTCATGCAGAACGCGCTGCATATTCCGCCGCTTCAGGCTGGTCTCGTCTTTATGCCGGCCGCACTCACCTTCGTGGTCGCCTCGCGCCATAGCGGCGCGCGGGCCAGGCATCGCGGCACGCTGGTGCTGATCGAGGGCTGCGCGCTGCAGATCGCAGGCCTTGTCGCGATTGCCGCGACGGCAGCGCTGGTTGAGGCGCCTTCCGCGCTGTCGCTTGCGCTGGTGCTGATGATCTTCGGCTACGGGCAAGGATTGGTGATGGCGCCGCTCTCGAGTGCAGTGCTTTCGACGGTGAAACCTGCGAGCGCGGGTGCGGGTTCCGGCATGTACGGCACCACGGCGCAGATCGGAAATGCGGCCGGCGTGGCCGCAATTGGCGCGGTGTTCTTCGCGATCGAAGCCGCAGGCTCAGCGCGGCTGGCGCTGCATTCGGCATGCGCATTGTTTGGGCTGTCGATCATCATTTGCACCGCATTCCTGTCATGGATGCGGCGCGCAACATGATCACAAATTAATCTTGGATCACGAATTTACCGCCCGCCTCACGATTTCGCGGGGAATGACAGTATACGGACTTTTTATTTTGCGCTGCAGCAACTATGTGTTTGGCCGAGGCTGGTCGAAATCACCTCAGGAGTTGCTGTTGTCACTTGCCAAGAACATCGAGTTCCTAAGCCATCTGCCCCGGCTGAATGGATTCAATGGGTTTGCCGCCGTCTACCGGCGAAGCCTTGCACCTGATGTCGATAGTCCGCTGGTCGAGACCGCCGAGTTCGGATCGAATCCCGGCGCGCTGAAGATGTATTCGTTCGTGCCGGAAGGAATGCCGCGCGGCGCGGCGCTCGTGGTCGTGCTGCATGGCTGCGGCCAGACCGCGGCTGGTTACGATCTCGGTGCGGGCTGGTCGACGCTTGCGCGTCACTATGGTTTTGCGCTGCTGTTGCCGGAACAACAGCCGGCCAACAACGCAAACACCTGCTTCAACTGGTTCGATCCGCAGGACATCACACGCGGCAAGGGCGAGGCGGCCTCGATCCGTCAGATGATCGCGCGCATGGTCATCGATCACAAGCTCGATCCGCGCCGCATCTATATCACCGGGCTCTCCGCCGGCGGCGCCATGACATCGGTGATGCTCGCGACCTATCCGGATGTGTTCGCGGCAGGCGCGATCGTTGCCGGCCTGCCATTCGGCATCGCCAGCAATCTGCGCGAAGCCCTCAATGGCATGATGCAGGCGTCGTCGCGCACCGCCAATGAACTGGGCGATCTCGTGCGCGGCGCCTGGAAGCACGATGGTCCGTGGCCGAAGGTTTCGGTCTGGCACGGCAGTGCCGATCGCACCGTCAATCCCGGCAATGCCGACGCCATCGTCAGGCAATGGCTCGACGTGCACGGCTTGCCGGAGGCGCCGATGGCGGCAACGATGGTCGACGGCTATCCGCGCGAGGTCTGGTGGGATTCGAACGGCGAGACCATGGTCGAATCCTACACCATCACCGGCATGGCCCATGGCACGCCGCTCGGCATCGCCGCCAATGACGAGCGCTACGGCGAAGCCGGCGCCTTCCTGATCGAGGCCGGGATTTCGTCGTCCTATCATATCGCGAATTTCTTCGGCCTCACCGAACGGGCCCGCCGACCCGCGCCGGTTGCCAGAGAAGCCGCAAAGCCGGTGGTCAAGCCTGTGACCAAGCCGGTCGCGAAGGAGCCGGCAAAGCCGATGCCCTTGCCGCGCGCGACGCCCTCCCGTCAGGCTGCGCCGTCGTCACACAGCTTCCGCGGCCGCGCTCGCGAGATCAGCGATGTGATCACCCGGGCGCTGACTGCCGCCGGTTTGATGAAGTAATTCTGGCGCCGCGCCGATAAGCCGCGGCGTCGCTCACAGTTCGCCGGTGATGAACGGATTCGTCATCCGCTCCTGGCCGATGCTGGAGCCGGCGCCGTGGCCGCAGATGAAGCCGACGTCGTCGCCAAGCGGCAGCAATTTCTCCTTGATCGAGCTGATCAGCGTTTCGTGGCTGCCGCCGGGCAGGTCGGTGCGGCCGACCGAGCCGCTGAACAGGACGTCGCCGACATGGGCGAAGCGCAATTCCCTGTTGAAGAACACGATGCTGCCAGGCGAATGGCCGGGGCAATGCAGGATCTCGAAAGTGAGTTCGCCGATTGTGACCTGCTCGCCTTCCTCGAGCCAGCGGTCCGGCGCAAAATCGCGCACGCCGCTCATGCCGAAACGCGCGCCGCTGCTGACCACATTGTCGAGCAGATATTTGTCGGCGATATGCGGGCCCTCGATCGGCACCTTCAGCGCGTCGCGCAGTTCGGCCGCGCCGCCGACATGGTCGATATGGCCATGGGTGATCCAGATCTTCTCGACGCTGACGCCGGTCTGTTTGATCGCCTCTTGGATCTTCGGGACGTCCCCGCCGGGGTCGATCACGACCGCCTTCTTGGTCGGCTCGTGCCAGAGGATGGTGCAGTTCTGCTCGAACAGCGTCACCGGCACGATGATGGCGCCGGCCTTCGGTTTTGTTTCGGTTTTGTCATCCATGGCGGCACCTTATGCGCTGGGAAAATCGCGTCAACACGTCCCGGGAACGCCATGCGGTCGCGGGCCGGACTGTGATAGGATTGCACAGTTCTTGAACATGTAGTCTGTAAGAGGAATGGCATCCACCGTATCGGAACATCCCGTCAGCCAGGTTTCGCGGTCGCCGCTCGGAGGCCCGCGCACGACGGCCCGCGCCTTCTTTGTGGCCGAACGCCTGAACACATCGGGGCTGGAGCGCAGCGATGTGCTGGCGACGACGCCATTGGCATTCCGCGTCAATGAGAACGGTGTCGCGATCCTGTTCCGTTACGGCGTCGTGGTTCTGATCGGGCTGAATGCGCTGGAGGAGGAGGAGTTCCTGCGCGGGCTGCAGTCGCGCCTGGTCGCGCCGTTTGCGCGGCGCGAGGAGGAGAGCGCCACCATCGAGCTCGCCTCCGAGAAGGACGATCAAATTCCGCCGGGCGGGCCGATCTATCTGCAGAGCCTGTCGCCGGAGCGGCTGATCCTGGTCGGCGAGGCGCTGGCGAAAAGCGTCGTGCTGGCGCGGCATGAGCGCGAGGTCGCCGCGGTGTTCGACATGACCGAGCCATTCGCGCGCGACCTCGCCAAGAGCGGGCAGATCCATAGCGGCCGCGCCGCGATCCTGAAGCACATCGGCAACGCCTTGTCGGTTCGCCATCGCGTCTCGGGCCCGGTCGAAGTGTCCGAGAAGCCCGACATCCTCTGGGACAAGCCGCAGCTCGAGCGGCTCTACGCCCGGCTCGAGGACGAATACGAATTGAAGGAGCGCGCCGAATCGCTCAACCGCAAGCTCGCGGTCATCGCCGAGACCGCGCAGGTCCTGACCGATATCATCGACACCCGCCGCTCGCTGCGGCTCGAGATGATCATCGTCTTCCTGATCCTGTTCGAGGTGTTGATCACCATCTACCAGCTCGCGATCGGCCGCCACGTGTGATGTTCTCCCTCTCCCCGTTCTTACGGGGAGAGGGTAGGGTGAGGGGCTCTCTCCGCGATTCACGGCGATAGTTGTCATTGCGGAGGCTCCCCCTCACCCGGAATTCAAGCGCCGCTTGAATTCCGACCTCTCCCCGCAGGCGGGGCGAGGTGAAGCGGAGCTCGCGGCTCAATTTGTCCTCAACGAAATCTCGTGTGAACCCGCCATGCGTTAGCGTGTTGCCACGTTCAAGCCTGAATTGAAGGATCACGTGGCCCTATGGGCGATATTGACAAAGATTGGTGGCGGCGCGGCGTCTTCTATCAGGTGTATCCGCGCTCGTTTCAGGATTCCAACGGCGACGGGGTCGGGGACCTCAAGGGAATTTTGCGGCGGCTGCCGTATCTCCGAGAGCTTGGCGTCGACGCGTTCTGGCTGTCGCCGATCTATCCGTCGCCGATGGCCGATTTCGGCTACGATATTTCCGACTATACCGGCATCGATCCGCAGTTCGGCACGATGGAGGATTTCGACGCGCTGGTCGCGGCAGCCCACGACGCGGGGCTCAAGCTGATTCTCGATCTCGTGCCGAATCACACCTCGGACCAGCACCCCTGGTTCATCGAATCGCGAAGCTCGCGCGATAACCCCAAGCGCAACTGGTACATCTGGCGCGATCCGAAGCCGGGCGGCGGACCGCCGAACAATTGGCTGTCGGAATTCGGCGGCAGCGCCTGGGAATATGACAGCGAGAGCGGGCAATATTACTACCACGCCTTCCTGGCGCAGCAGCCTGACCTGAACTGGCGCAATCCGGAGGTCCGGGCGGCGATCTATGACGTGATGCGGTTCTGGCTCGGCAAGGGAGTCGACGGCTTCCGCGTCGACGTCATCTGGCATCTGATCAAGGACGCCAAGTTTCGCGACAACCCGCCCAACCCGCATTATCACGAGGGCCGGCCGCCGCATGAGAAGATTCTGACGCAATATTCCACCGACCAGGCGGAGGTGCACGAGGTGATCGCCGAGATGCGGCGCGTCACCGACGAATTCGATGGCCGCGTGCTGATCGGCGAGATCTATCTGCCGCTGCATCGCCTCGTCGCCTATTACGGCAACGATCTCACCGGCGCGCAAATGCCGTTCAACTTCGCGCTGTTGTCGACCTTGTGGAGCGCGCGCTCGATCGAGCGGATCATCGAGGATTATGAGAAGGCGCTGCCGCCGGGCGCATGGCCGAACTGGGTGCTCGGCAATCACGACCGTCCGCGAGTGGCGAGCCGGGTCGGGCCTGAGCAGGCCCGCGTCGCGGCCATGCTGCTGCTGACGCTGCGCGGCACGCCGACGCTCTATTACGGCGACGAGATCGGCATGCGCCAGGTTCCGATCGCGCCCAGTGAAGTGCGCGATCCCTTCGAGAGGAATGTGCCGGGTCTCGGCGTCGGCCGCGACGGTTGCCGCACGCCGATGCAATGGGATGCTGAGCCCAATGCCGGCTTCTCGACCGCAAAGCCCTGGCTGCCGCTCGCCCACGATGCATTGAGCGAAAACGTCGCCAGTCTCGGTGCCGACAAGACGTCGATCCTCAACCTGTACCAGGCGCTGATCGCGCTTCGGCGGCAATGGCCGCAGCTCGTGACCGGCAGCTATGAACGGGTCGCCGCGCAAGGCGACATCCTGCTCTATCGCCGGCGCGGCGAGGAGGGCGCGCTGATCGTGGCGCTGAACTTAGGGGCCGATCCAGCCGCGGTCACCTCGAGTGCGATTGCTTTCAACAGCGAAATCCTGCTGTCGACCTTCCTCGACCGCAAGGGCGAGGCGATCGAAAGCGTGCTCGAGCTGCGCGGCAATGAAGGCGTCATCATCGCGCCGCCGGGGCATCGAAATCATGATGCTCTCGATCTCGACGGGGGAGAGGTGAACCGCAGCGAGTGATCCGACGTCGGTCAGGCCGGGTGACCGCCGTTGTCGGCCTGATCGATATCGCTGCGTTTCAACAGGTAATCGAGCCCGCCCATCCTGTACCAGCGGTAGCCATAGGCTTCGAGCAATAGCCGGTGTTGGCCGCGTCCATTGGCGCGGCTGTGGTCCTCGGTGAGAAGACTGATCAGCAGCTTGCCGATGTCACCGGGAAGCCCGGCCGAAAACGCCACCTCGCGCGGCCTGTCATCGAGGTTATGGACGAACAGCACCGAATTGTTGCGCCAGTCATAGCGGATCACGAATATGGCAGGATCGCGCGTGTCGATGATGCTGAAATCGCCCCAGCCGACCTCCGGGACTTCCTTGCGCATGCGGATGATGCGTTCGGTCCAGTTCAGCATTGAATTCGGATCGCGGCGCTGCTTGGCGACGTTGACGTGCTCATAACCGTAAGGGCCGGTATCGATGACGGGCACGACCGGCCTGTCGCCCTTCGTGAATCCGGCATGTGGCTCCGTCGACCATTGCATCGGCGTGCGTGCGCAACCGCACTCGGGCAGATCGAGATTGTCGCCCATCGCGATCTCGTCGCCATAGCGGAAGACCGGGGTGCCCGGCAGCGTACACATCAAGCTGTAGGCAAGCTCGAGCCGGCGCCGGTCGCCCCCCAGCATCGGCGCGAGGCGGCGGCGGATGCCGCGATCGTAGAGTTGCATCTCCTTGTCGGGGCCGAATGCCCTGAACACAGTCTTGCGCTGCGCGTCGGTCAGGCGGCCGAGATCGAGTTCGTCATGGTTGCGCAGGAACAGGCCCCACTGGGCCGTCGCCGGACGCGGCTTTGTCGCCTCGAGCGCTCTTGCAAGCGGGCGCGAGTCGGCGGAGGCCAGCGCATAGAACAGATGCTGGTTGACCTGGAAATTGAACATCATGTGCATGCGGTCGCCATCGCTTCCGAAATACTCCAAGTCGGTTTTCGGCAGCACATTGGCTTCAGCCAGAATTATGGCGTCGCCCTCGCGCCATTGCAGGAATTCACGGAAGGCGCGCAGCATGTCGTATTGCTCGACCGGCTTCTTGACCTTTGGTCCCTTGGTCGCAATCACGAACGGCACTGCATCCATGCGGAAGCCGGAGACGCCAAGCTGGATCCAGAACCCCATGATCTTGAGGATCTCCGCCTGCACATGCGGATTGGATGTGTTGAGGTCCGGTTGGAAATCGTAGAAGCGATGGAAATACCAGGTGCCCGATTCCTTGTCCCTGCTCCAGGTCGACTTCTGCACGCCGGGAAACACCATGCCGGTGTCGGCGTTCGCGGGTTTTTTGTCGGACCAGACATACCAGTCGCGATACTGGGATTCCCTGTTCTTGCGCGCCTCGCGAAACCAGGGATGGTGGTCGGAGGTGTGGTTCACGACAAGGTCGATGATGACGCGGATGCCGCGTTGCTTGCAGCCATGGGTGAATTCGACGAAGTCTCCGAGCGTGCCATAGCGCGGATCGACGCCGTAATAGTCTGATATGTCGTAGCCGTCGTCGCGGCCTGGCGAGGGCTGAAAGGGCATCAGCCAGATCGCGGTGACGCCGAGGCCGTGCAGATAATCCAGCCGGCGCAACAGCCCCTTGAAGTCGCCAACGCCGTCGCCGTTCGCATCCATATAGGTGCCGACGGAAAGACAATAGATAACGCCGTTCTTGTACCAGAGGTCGTCGATCACAGGGCAGCCCTCCAGGTCCGCCCGGGTGATGCAGCGGCCGTCTGTTAAGCGGACAGAGCAGTTTGGGTTCCCGCCAATGGCCGTGTTGGGCGGTCCGCCGGAATCGGCTAGGTTATTGGAATGGAATCGTCCGCTCGCAACATCGCCCTTGTTCCGCCGCCGGACCGTCGCCAGTCGGAGACGGCGCTTGCGATCGCGCGCGGGACGGCGCGGCTGTTGCGCTCGCTCGGGTTCTCGTGCATCAGCGAATTGCCGCTGCCGTCGGGCCGGCGTGCCGATCTGGTGGCGCTGAACGAGCGCGGCGAGATCTGGATCGTCGAGATCAAGTCATCGCTAGAGGATTTGCGCGCCGACCAGAAATGGCAGGACTATCGCCTCCATTGCGACCGGCTGTTCTTTGCCTTCACGCAGGATCTGCCGTGCGAGATCTTTCCCGCCGACACCGGCCTGATCGTCGCCGACGCCTATGGCGCGCACCTGCATTGCGAAGCGCCGGAGCATCGCCTGCCGGCGCCGACCCGCAAGCTGATGACGCTGCGCTTCGCGATGGCCGCCGCGCAACGCTTCAACCGCCTGCTCGACCCGCAGGGGCATGCTGAGTTTTGATGTGGTGGCGTAGGGTGGGGCAAACCCAAAGCGGCGCCCCCACCGCGCCCCCGAGGGGTTTGCCACCCAAAGCAAATTCCACCAAAAAACCCCGCGCCCCCCATTGCCCCGGTAGCAGGAACCGGGGGCGGGGGGGGGTGGGGGGGGGCCCGGGGTGGCGGAAGGGGGGGGT
>NZ_JBVAPG010000001.1:0-167564 GCF_055413685.1 Bradyrhizobium sp. LeoA1Lang
CGCAAGATGGCCAAGCTGATCCCGATGCAAACCCTCAAGCCCGCATAAGAGGCTAGTACAGCCGTTCGGCCCGATCGGCACTGGCGCCAATACATCCGACTACTGCTGCCTTTTTCAACGAAATCGGACCAAGATCGACATAGGCTTTGCTAGTTTGAAGGTCCGTTGCTGATAACAGGGCGATCGTCGCGCTTCCTGAGTCAGATACTGTCATATCCGGCCCCATGCAGCACCGCAGTTTCTTCATCGCTCTAGCCGCACTACTGACCGCTGCGCCAGTGATCGCAGAAGACGACAAGGTTGCGCGATCCGAGCGGCGCGGGCGAGGGCTGTCTATTCGGCGGACTACTCCAGCGATGCGCGAGAGTTCGGGTGCCGGCCCGTCTGGACAGTAAGCGCCGTGTGTCTTCGTTACGGACCGAGCGTTCGGTTCCTCCACCCTATTTGCCGACTGGCTCTCAGCAGAACGGAGACGAGCGCCTGGCATGCGTCTTGCCGGCGAAGGCGGCTCTGGCCTGGATCAAACTTGCTTTCTTGAGACTATTACGCGAACGAAACGGCAATCGTTTCTGTGGCGGTAACCGAATCGTTAGGCGGCAGGCACGTCGTAAGCGCCTGTAATCCCTGGTGGGCCCGGCAGGACTCGAACCTGCAACCAGACCGTTATGAGCGGCCGGCTCTAACCATTGAGCTACAGGCCCCGCCGCGAGCCGCCACAACGCGTGGGCCGGCAACGGTGCCGGGTCCGTTTACAGGGTGAGGGGCGATCGGGCAATCCCGCCGGCTCTAGTCCACGGAAACCCCGGCGAATTCCACGACTTTCCGCCATTTCTCGGTTTCGTCGGCGACGAGCTTGCCGAATTCGGCCGGGGTCATCGGCTTGGGGATGCCGCCGACCTCGGCCAGGCGGGCGACGAGCTTGGGATCCTTCAGCGCTTCGCCGACCGCCTTGTTAAGGATCTCGATGACCTCCGGCGGCGTGCCTTTCGGCGCCGAGATGCCGTAGAACCCGACCGATTCGAAGCCCGGCACGGTCTCGGCGATGGCGGGGACGTCAGGCACGCTCGGCCAGCGCTTTGGCGAGGTGACGCCGAGCGCGCGGACATTGCCGCCGCGCGCCTGCTCCAGCGCCGATGGCAGGTTGTCGAAGATCAACTGCACCTTGTTGGAGATGATATCCGGAAAGGCGATCGCCGAGCCACGATAGGGCACGTGCTGCATCTCGCATTTGGTCATCGCCTTGAACAGTTCCGCCGACATGTGCACCGAGGTGCCGTTGCCCGACGACGCATAGGAGACCTTGCCCGGATTGGCCTTGCAGTAATCGATGAACTCCTGGACGGTTTTCACCGGCATCGCGTTGGAGATCACCAGCATGTTGGTGAGTTGCATAATGCTGGCGACCGGGGTGGTGTCGCGCAGGAAATCATAGGGCAGCTTCTTGTAGAGCGAGGTGCTGATCGCGTTATTGGGCGCAACGAACAGCAGCGTGTAGCCGTCGGCGGGCGAAGTGATCGCGGCGGCGGCCGCGATGTTGCCGCCGGAGCCGGTGCGGTTCTCGACCACGAATTGCTGACCGAAATGGTCCGACAGCCACTGGCTCATGATGCGGGCGACGATGTCAACCGGCCCGCCGGCGGCAAATCCGATCAGCCAGCGCACCGGGCGGTTTGGATAATCGGCGGCGGAGGAGGGGGCGACAAGGCTCAAGAGACAAATCAAACCAAGCGACGTCGCACGCAAAAAGCGAAGCATTATGTTTCCTCGTCATTTTCTTGTTACCGTTGCCGCCATGCTTTCATAAAATTCCGGCCTTGCCTACAACCTCTGCAGCATAAAGATCGATCAATCTCGCGCCGGAGATGTTGGGAGGTCGCCAAATGAAGTTCGCTTTGATGGTTTGCGCCGTTGTCCTGCTCACCGGCAACGCGGCCGCACAAGAGGGAGGCAAGACCATTTCCAAGACCACGATCACCCTGGGGACGGCGACGCCGGGCGGCGGTTTCCCGCTCTATGGCAATGCCTTTGCCGAAGTCATGAACGCGGCGGATCCGAGCCTCTCGATCGAGCCGCGCAATACCAAGGGCTCGAACGAGAACATTCCGCTGCTCGAAGCTGATAAGCTCGATATCGCGACGGTGGCCAGCGAGCCCGCCTATGAAGCCTTCATGGGCATCGGCCGGCCCGCGACCCAGCTCAAGATCCTGACCGCGATGTATTCGAGCCCTGGCATGTTCGTGGTGCGGGCCGACAGCCCGTACCGGACGATCCGCGACCTCGTCGGCCAGCCGGTTGCGTTCGGGGCGAAGGGCTCGGGCCTGCCGATCTTGTCGCGCTACATCCTCGACGGGATCGGATTGAAGCAGGACGAGGACTTCAAGTCGATCTATCTCGATCGCGCCGGCGATGGGCCAGCCATGGTGCAGGACGGCCGCGCCGCGGCGCTCTGGGGTGCCGGTGTCGGCTGGCCGGGCTTTGCTGCGATGGCGGAAAGTCCCACCGGCGCGCGCTTCATCGCGCCGAGTGCGGAAGAGATCGCGCGCATCCGCGCCAAGCACACCTTCCTGAAGCCGCTGACAATCCCGGCGAACAGCTATCCGAAGCAGACGGAAGCGATCGCCTCCGTCAGCTCGTGGAGCTTCATCCTAGTGCGCGAAAGCCTGCCCGACGAGGTCGCCTATCGGCTGGCGAAGACGCTGCATGGAATCGAAGGCGAGTTCTGCAGGAAGCTGGCGCAGGCCTGCGAGACGACGGCGGCGAGCACGGTGGCGGCGGCGCCGAATGTCGAGCTGATTCACCCGGGTGTGCTGAAGTATTTTCGCGAGATCGGAGTGGCGAAGTGAGAGGCGAATAGCGAATAGCGAGTAGCGAATGGATAACCACGCGCCGCCTTCCCCCATTCGCCATTCGCTACTCCCCATTCGCCCACCTCATTTCTTCACCAGCGCACACGCCGGGTCCGGCGGGCCGAACGCGTCTTCGCCGGAAATCTTGGTGAGAATCTTGTAGTAGTCCCACGGATATTTCGATTCCTCCGGCGACTTCACCTGTACGAGCCAGAGGTCGTGAACCATCAGATTGTCCTCGCGCAGCTTGCCGTTGCGGGCGAAGAAGTCCTCGATCGGCTTTTCGCGCATCTTGGCCGCGACCTTCAGCGGATCGTCGGTGCCGGTCTCCTTGATCGCGTTCAGGTAATGGATCACGGAGGAATAGACGCCGGCCTGCCACATCGTCGGCATCCGGTTCATCTTGGCGAAATAGCGCTTCGACCATTCGCGGGTCTGGTCATCCAAGTCCCAGTAGAACGACGTCGTCAGCAACAGGCCTTGCGCGGTCGGCAGTCCCAGCGAATGGATGTCGGTGATCAGCGCGAGCAGCGCCGCCATCTGCTGGCCGCCCTTGAACACGCCGAACTCGCCGGCGGTCTTGATCTCGTTCATGTTGTTCGGCGGGCCGCCGGCAATACCGATGATCTTGGCCTTCGAGGCCTGCGCCTGCAGCACGAAGGACGACAAATCCGGCGTCGCAAACGGCGGGCGCACCGAGCCCAGCACCTTGCCGCCATTCTTGGTGACGACGCTCGCGGCATCCTTTTCGAGCGAGTGCCCGAACGCATAGTCGTCGGTGATGAAGAACCAGCTATCGCCGCCGCGCTTCACCACCTCCTGCGCGGTGCCGACTGCGAGCGCCCTTGTGTCGAACACCCACTGCATGGCATAGGGCGAGCAGAACTTGCCGTGGAAATCGGTCGCTCCGGTCGAATGCGTGATGAACAGCCGCTTCCGCTCGTTGGCGACGTTCTGCACGGCGAGCCCGACTGCGGAGACCGGCACGTCGACGATCAAATCCACCTGATCGACGTCGTACCAGCGCCGCGCGATACTGGAGCCGATATCGGCCTTGAGCTGATGGTCGCCGACGATCACCGAGATTGGCTTGCCCAGCACCTTGCCGCCGAAATCGTCGATCGCCATCTGCGCCGCGGTGACCGAGCCCTGTCCCGTCGGCGTCGACGCCGGCCCGTTCATGTCGGTGAGCACGCCGATCTTGACGACGTCGTCGGAGACTTGCGCCAGCGCCGCCGTGGAAGCCAGCATGGCGCCGGCTAGCGCGCCGAGCATGGAAAATAGTTTACCGAACGTTATGCCGAACATTCTTGTCTCCCTCCCTGGACCGGCGCATTGGCCGTTATTGCTTGTTCCGGGACGTGAACCCGGCTGAATTGGTTTCTTTGCAACCGGTTTGGGGTCGGCGTCAACGCGTCCTTTCGGAGCAGGAACATCCGGCAGCACCTGTTTATTTCGCAGCCGATACAGTAGACAGGCCGGCCATGGTTCCGACCCAGCGCCTGCCGGCTTCGCTCACGCCACTGGAAACCGCGCTCAGCTCCCTGCTGCGCGGGCTTGAGCCGGTGCAGCCGGTCGAGTTGCCGCTTCCGGACGCGCTCTGCTGCATCGCGGCCGAGATGCCCCCGCTGCCGGCGCATCCGCCGCATGATGTTGCCGCCACCGATGGTTGGGCGCTGCGCGCCAATGATCTGGTCGGCGCTTCCTCGTACTCGCCGTTGCCATTGGCTGCGCCGCCCGCCTGGGTCGAAGCCGGTGACGCCATGCCTTCGGCTTGCGATTGCGTGCTCGATGCCGACCTGGTCGAGGCGGCCGGGCCGATTGCGCAGGTGCTTGCGGAAGCGATCCCGGGGCAGGGCGTCAGACGCAAGGGCCAGGACATCGCCGAAGGGAGTCTCATTGCCGAGGCGGGACGGCGCGTGCTGCCGCGCGATCTCCTCGTCGCGCGCGTCGCAGGGATCGAGCGCCTCAAGGTGCGACGGCCGCGATTGCACATCGTCAATATTCCCGGCGCGACGGCAACCGCGAACCTGGTCGCGGACAGCGCACGTTCCGCCGGCGCTGAGGTTATCAGCCACGAGGCCGGGGCCCGTGATGTCGGGTCGATCGTTGCCGCGTTTGAAGATGCTACCTGCGATCTCCTGGTGATCATCGGCGGCAGCGGCGTCGGCCGCACCGATGCGGTGGTGACTGCGCTCGCCGTGCGCGGCGAAGTCATCGCTCATGGCATCGCCCTGCAGCCTGGCCGTACCGCCGCCGTCGGCCGTATTGGAACAACGCCGGTCGTCGCGTTGCCCGGCGCACCGGACCAGGCATTTTCGGTGTGGTGGGCGCTGGCGCTGCCGGTGCTCGATCGGCTGACCGGACGGCAGCCGAGGAAGGCACTGTCGCTGCCGCTGTCGCGCAAGATCGCATCGCTCGTCGGCATTGCCGAATTCGTGCTGCTGGAGCGGCAGCGCGATGCATGGAGGCCGCTTGCGGTGGGCGAGCTCTCGTTTGATGCGATCGCGCGCGCGGAGGCCTTTCTGGTGGTGCCCGGCGGTTCCGAAGGATTTGCTGCGGGCATGCCGATCGATGCTTATATGTTGCGGGAATGAGTTCCGACATGACCAATACATCTGCGAAGGACCGCGGCAATTTCGATCAGGACCAGTTCCTGACCATCCTGTCGCGCGAGGAGGCGGTTGCGCGGTTCGAGGCTGCGTTGTTTCCGAGGGCAGTCGCCAGCGAAACACGACCGCTCGCGCAGGCGCTCGGCTGCGCGCTGGCTAACGATGTCGTCGCGCCGATCGACGTGCCGCCGTTTGACCGCTCCAATGTCGACGGCTTTGCGGTGCGCTCCGCCGATCTTGCGCAGGCGAGCGAGGCTACGCCGGTGCGGCTGGTGCTGAACGACGAGATCATCGCCTGCGGCACCGCGCCGGCGCGGCCGGTGCTGTCTGATACGGCGACCTCGGTCGCGACTGGCGGTCCGGTGCCGCGCGGGGCGGACGCGATCGTGATGGTGGAGCATACGCAGCCCGCAGGCCAACGCGCGATTGAGATCCGCCGCGCGGCTTCTCCCGGACAATTCGTGTCCTACGCCGGCTCCGACATCGCGCGCGGCGAAACCTTGCTGCGCGCCGGCACCATCATCGGCTCGCGTGAGATCGGCATGCTCGCTGCCTGCGGCATCGCGGAGGTCGGCGTCGCACGACGGCCGCGCGTCGCCATTCTTTCCACCGGTGACGAATTGGTGCAGCCGGGTCAGCCGCTGCGTCCGGCTGCGATCTACGACACCAACGGTGCCATCGTCACCGCAGCGATCTCCGAGAATGGCGGCGATGCCGTCTTCGTCGGCGCCATTGCCGACGACGAAGCGCAGCTCGAAGCCGCCATGCGCAAGGCGCTCGCTGGCAGCGACATGCTGGTGCTCTCCGGCGGCACATCGAAAGGCGCGGGCGATGTCTCCCATCGCATCATCGCGCGGCTCGGCAAGCCAGGCATCATCGCGCATGGCGTGGCGCTGAAGCCGGGTAAGCCGCTGTGCCTTGCGGTGTGCGACGGCAAGCCGGTGGTGATCCTGCCGGGATTTCCGACCTCGGCGATGTTCACCTTCCACGACATGATCGTGCCGGTGCTGCGGCGGATGGCGGGCCTGCCGCCGCGCTCGGATGCGAAGGTGACGGCAAAAGTGCCGGTGCGGATCGCCTCCGAACTCGGCCGCACCGAGTTCGTCATGGTGTCGCTGGTCGAAGGCGCGGACGGATTGATCGCCTATCCCTCCGGGAAGGGCTCGGGCGCGATCACCTCGTTCGCGCAGGCTGACGGCTTCCTGAAGATCGACGCGCTGGCCGATCAGATGCCGGCCGGCACGGAAGCCGAGGTGCCGCTGTTCACGCCACACGTGCGCGTGCCCGATCTCGTCATCGTCGGCAGCCATTGCACCGGGCTCGATCTCGTCACCGCGCCGCTCGCGCGTGCCGGGCTCTCGGTGCGCTCGATCGCGGTGGGCAGCCTTGGCGGGCTCGCGGCGGCCAAGCGCGGCGAATGCGATCTTGCGCCGATCCATCTGTTCGACGAGAACAGCGAGACCTACAATGTGCCCTATCTCACCGATGGGCTCGAGCTCGTGCCGGGCTGGCGGCGGATGCAGGGCATCGTGTTCCGCAGGGGTGACCGGCGTTTCGAAGGCCTGTCGGCACAGGATGCGGTGCGCGCCGTGCTCGCCGATTCCGTCTGCATCATGGTCAACCGCAACCAGGGCGCCGGCACGCGCATCCTGATCGACCGCCTGCTCAATGGCGCGCGTCCCGACGGCTACTGGAATCAACCGCGCTCGCACAATGCGGTTGCCGCCGCCGTCGCCCAGCATCGCGCCGACTGGGGCATGACGATTGCGCCGGTCGCACATGCGTCGGGGCTCGGCTTCATTCCGCTGGCGGAGGAGCATTACGACTTCGCACTGGTGACGGCGCGCAAGCATCGCCCGGCGGTGCAGGCTTTTCTGGAAGCGCTGGCCTCGGACGAAAGCCGCGCGGCGCTGGAGCAGGCGGGATTCCGCCCGGCGTAGCTCCCGCCACCGGCGCCATCCGGGGCGAACGTCAATGTCGCCCCTCATGGTGAGGAGCGCCAACGGGTCCGCGCAAGGCGCGGCCCGATGACAGGCTCCGCGCGTCTCGAGACGATGCTGCGCATTGCTCGGAGAACTATGAGGGCCCCGCCAGTGGCCTCGCCCTTCGAGACGACCGCTGCGCGGTCTCCTCAGGGTGAGCGGATAGGTGCAAGTGCGCCGCTCTATCCTCGTCATTGCGAGCGCAGCGAAGCAATCCATGCCTCCACACGCGGCGCGATGGATTGCTTCGCTGCGCTCGCAATGACGAGGTGAAGTCTGATTCAATTGTCGAACAGCGGAGAGGATGTGAGTTCGCGTTCTCGCGGCATGCACTGCCCGAGGTTTGCGTGGCCGTTACCCTCCTCGAAAGACAGAGGGCGCAGGGAAAGCCGGGTGCTGGTTGCACCCATGGGTCCCGTGCAACAAAAAGCACGGGGGTAGGACCACAGGTTCAACCGAAGCATTCCGGCTTTCCCTGCGCGATGGTTTACGGCTTACTTCGTGCTCTCCCCGGTGACCGGGCTTTCTTGCCACCGTCATCTCAAGCGCGAAAAAGTTCGCGCGAAAAACTTAGCGCCAGCGTCGGGGCGCCAGGACCACACGACTTCGCCGTCCGTGATGTGCGTGCTCGTCAGTCACACCCGTCACGTCCACCGCATCTCACCGCAACGTTCGTGACGATCGCGAGCCGCCCCTCATCCGCCGTGAGACGCGCGGGGTTAAATCACTGATTTGCCCGACGGCGAAAGCGGAATGTTTTTTGCGCGAGGACTGGACGGGGCAAATCAGCTTGAAATCGTTGAACAAATTTCCTTGCAAGAAATCGCTCTTGCCGGTTTCAATTCGCCGGCGATTTCGGCCAAACTTGTTCCGCGCGAAACACATGGAAAGTTCAGGGCAGCCGTGGACCACAAGCCTGACGATGAGCGCGTAGTCGCAGACGAAGGTCGCAGCCTGTTGGGCCTCGTGGCGGCGGCCCTCGTCGTTGGGGCCGTCACCGGATGCGTCGGGGCGAACTTCCGCCTCTTGCTCGGGCAGGCCGATCGCTTGCGCGATGCGACCATCGCCTGGGCGCATGGTCACGGCATCTTGGGATTCCTGATTGTCGTGGGCGCATGCGCTGGCGCGACGCTGCTTGCGGCGTGGATGGTGCGGCGGTTCTCGCCGCACGCGTCGGGCAGCGGCATTCCGCATGTCGAAGCTGTTCTGCACGGGCAGGTGCCGCCGGCTCCGTTTATCCTGGTGCCAGTGAAATTCATCGGCGGAATCCTGGCGATCGGTTCCGGGCTGGCGCTGGGCCGCGAAGGGCCGACCGTCCAGATGGGCGCCGGCATCGCGGCCTTCACCGCGCGCGTCGGCCGGCTCTGCTGGGCGGACGCCCGCCTGCTGCTGGCGGCCGGCGCCGGCGCCGGGCTGGCGACGGCATTCAACGCGCCGATTGCCGGGCTCGCCTTCATACTCGAAGAGCTGCTGCACAAATTCGAGCGCCGCGTCGCTGTCGCGGCCCTCGCCACGCTGGCCACGGCGATCCCGGTCGCAAGGCTGTTTATCGGCGACGCGCCCGACTTCCAGGTCACCCCACTGAACACTCCGAGCGCGGTATCTGCGCCGCTGTTCCTTGCGCTCGGGGCCGTCGCGGGCCTGCTTGCCGTCGCCTATAACCGCACGCTGCTCGCATTCATCGCTGCTAGCGACCGGTTCGCGCGGCTGCCGATCGAGCTCCGCGCCGGATTGATCGGCGCTAGCGTCGGCATATTGGCCTGGTTCGCGCCCGAGCTGGTCGGGGGCGGCGATCAGATCACGCAGCGCGCGCTGACCGGCCAGGATAGCGCTGCGATCGTCGCCTCCGCATTCCTGATCCGGTTCGCTCTGGGGGCTTTATCATACGCTGCCGCCACTCCCGGCGGGCTCTTCGCGCCCTTGCTGGTGCTGGGAGCCCAGTCCGGGCTGTTGTTCGGAGCAGCCTGCCGCTTTGTATTCCCGGACCTCGCGATCGAGCCGCATGCATTTGCGTTGGTTGGCATGGCCGCCTTCTTCGCGGGCGTGGTACGGGCGCCGGTGACCGGCATCGTTCTCGTCGCCGAGATGACGGGCAACGTGACGATGCTGCTGCCCATGCTCGGCGCCTGCTTCGTCGCGATGCTGCTGCCCCCGCTGCTGCACAATCCACCGATCTACGATTCCTTGCGCGAACGCACGCTGCGGCTGGAGCGGCAAATCAGACGGGAATGAGTGAGTGGAGGGCGGTCGCGCGGAAATGGCTCCGTCATTCCGGGGCGATGCGTTAGCATCGAGCTATGATGTGCAATTGCACATCAGAGAATCCATTCCTCCGCTCGCGTCTGCGGCCCGATGGATTCCGGGCTCGTCCTTCGGACGCCCCGGAATGACAGCGGTGTCAGTCTGGTGCTGCGTCGAGCGCCGCGAGACGTTCGGCCTCGGCTATATCCTCGACCGTGTTCGCGTTGAAGAAGGGGTCGAGCGGCTCGGTCGGCCAGGTCACAGTGGCGAGCCTGTAGCGGGCGGTCCAGCGGTCGATCTTCCTGACGTCTTCGACGACGAGGGCGTGGCGGAGTTCGTCGCGGAGCGACACGCTCCATAGTCCGATCACCGGATGCGACTGATCGCCGGAGGCCGCCACGGCCAATTGCGCGTTCTGCCTCGCCAGCGCGTCGTGGAGGCGTGAGACCAGATCGCGCGGCAGGAACGGGCAGTCGCCGGCCGCGCTCAGGACCAGCGACACCTCCGGCCGGTTCGCCGCCATCCAGTCCAGCGCCGCCAAAATGCCGGCGAGGGGCCCTGGGAAATCGGCGACGCTATCGGCGATGACGGGCAATCCAAACGCGGCAAAGCGCGCGGGATCGCCATTGGCGTTGAGGATGAGGCCGTCGCATTGCGGCGCGAGACGCGCGATCACGCGCTCCAGAATCGTGCGGCCGCCGATCGTGCGCATCGGCTTGTCGCCGCCGCCCATGCGCCGCGCGAGGCCGCCGGCCAACAGAACGCCGGGAATTCTGTCGCGTGAGGCCGCCATCTGCTTTACCTCTCCCGCTTGCGGGAGAGGTCGCTGTGCTCGAAGAGCGCGGCGGGTGAGGGCTCTCTCCACACGAAGAGTCTCGCCCGCGGAGACACCCTCACCCCAACCCTCTCCCGCAAGCGGGAGAGGGGGCGCGGCTCGTTCGTGGATGCAGCTCGACCTGAATTCATCATGCTAGTCGTCACGCGCTTCGCCCTTGCGCTTGTGGCGCGCGGATTCTTCCTCGATATAGTCGAGGTTCTGGTCGAACACGATGCGCTCCTGGCCTGACAGCGCGATGAAGCGTTTTCCGCGCGTGCGCCCGACCAGCGTCAGGCCGACCTGCCGCGCGAGTTCGACGCCCCAGGCGGTGAAGCCGGAGCGCGACACCAGGATCGGAATGCCCATCCGCACCGTCTTGATCACCATCTCCGAGGTCAGCCGCCCCGTGGTGTAGAGGATCTTGTCGCCGGGGTCGACGCCATGGCGGTAGATCCAGCCGGCGATCTTGTCGACGGCGTTGTGGCGGCCGACGTCCTCGGTGTAGCAGATCGGCGTTCCCTCCTTGCACAGCACGCAGCCATGGATCGCGCCGGCTTCGAGATAGAGCGAGGGCATGGTGTTGATCACATGCGTCATCTGGTAGAGCCAGGAGGTGCGCAATTCCGCCTTCGGCAGCGCCACGCTTTCGACCGCCTCCAGGAGATCGCCGAAGGCTGTGCCCTGGGCGCAGCCCGAGGTCTGGGTGCGCTTCTTCAGCTTCTGCTCGAAATTGGTGTGGTGCTCGGTGCGCACGACCACCACCTGCAGATCGTCGTCATATTCGACCTCGGTGACGACGTCGTCGTATTTGAGCATGTTCTGGTTGAGGAGATAGCCGAGCGCAAGATATTCCGGGTAGTCACCGATCGTCATCATGGTGACGATCTCCTGCGCGTTCAGGTACAGCGTCAGCGGCCGCTCCATCGGCACCTTGATCTCGACGCTGGCGCCGGTCTGGTCGGTCCCGGTTACGCGCTCGGTCAGGCGCGGGTCGTCCGGATTGGGGACGATCAGGGGAACGCGCGCTTTGTTGATCTTCATCATGGCGGTCAGGTTAGCATGACTTTACCTGCCATCCGATATAAGCATGTCGGAAGCTTAGGGAAATATGGGCCCCGCCCGTCATTGCGAGCGTAAGCGAAGCAATCCATCTGTCCCCGCGGAAACTATGGATTGCTTCGTCGCTTCGCTCCTCGCAATGACGGTGGTGGCGGTTCCGGAGAACAGATTGGCATGAAAAAAGTGATCGGACTCGCGGGCTGGAGCGGCGCCGGCAAGACCACCTTGCTGTCGCGCGTGATTCCGTATCTGCTGGGACAGGGGCTGCGCGTGTCCGTGATCAAGCATGCTCATCACGAGTTCGACGTCGACGTGCCCGGCAAGGATTCCTGGGTGCACCGCCAGGCGGGCGCGACCGAGGTGCTGGTCTCCTCCAGCCGGCGCTGGGCCCTGATGCATGAGCTGCGCGGCGCCCGCGAGCCGCGGTTGGCCGAGCTGCTCGCCAAGATGTCGCAGGTCGATCTCGTTGTCGTCGAAGGCTTCAAGCGCGAGCCGCTGCGCAAGATCGAGGTGCATCGGGCCGCCAACAACAAGCCGCTGCTGTTCCCGGATGATCCCGGCATTGTCGGGATCGCGACCGATGCGGCGATTGAAACCCGGCTGCCGACGGCCCATCTCGATGATGTCACCGCCGTTGCCGCCATGATGCAGCGTGCCGCTGTTACGGTCGACGAGATCCTGGCAAAGAGCGAGACCTGAATGGCGCAACTATCCGACGATTGCTTTGCCTCCAGCGGGCCGATGATGTCGGTCGACGAAGCCGTGCGCCTGATCGCAACGCGGGTGACGGCGATAGCTGATATCGAGACCGTCGCGCTTGCGGAGGCCGACGGGCGCATCCTCGCCAATGAGATCCTTGCGCCGCTGCCGCTGCCGCCCTTCACCAACTCCGCTGTCGATGGCTATGCGGTGGCGAGCCGCGATCTTCCCAAAGATTCGGAGCAGGCGTTTCCGATCAGTGGACGGGTGCAGGCGGGCGCCGCGGCGAATGCGCCGATCGAGCCCGGTCATGCGGTGCGCATCTTCACAGGCGCGCCGATGCCAGATGGCGCCGACACTGTGTTCATGCAGGAGGATGTCCGCATTGAAGACGACAAGGTCGTTTTGCCCGCAGGCCTGCAGCCGGGCGCCAATGTGCGGCCCGCGGGCGAAGACATCCCGCTCGGCCACGCCGCGTTGCAGATTGGAAGACGCCTGCGGCCACAGGATGTCGCGCTGGCCGCGGCATTCGGCCTTGTCAGGCTCGACGTGATCAGGCGGATCCGCGTCGCGGTGTTCTCGACCGGCGACGAGCTGGTTTCTCCGGGAGAGCGCCGTGCGCCGCCGCAGCTCTTCGATTCCAACCGCTTCATGCTGATGGCGATGCTGCGGCGACTTGGCTGCGAGGTCAGCGACCTCGGCATTCTGCGCGACGAGCCTGCGAGCCTCGCGCGCGCGCTGAAGGATGTCGCAGGCCACCACGATCTGATCCTCACCACCGGCGGCGTCTCGACCGGCGAGGAGGATCATGTCAAGGCCGGCGTCGAGAGCGTCGGCCGCCTGGTGCTGTGGCGAATGGCGATCAAGCCGGGGCGCCCCGTCGCGATGGGCATCATCGGCGGCACGCCGTTCATTGGCCTGCCCGGCAATCCCGTGGCGAGCTTCGTCACCTTCGTTCACGTGGTGCGGCCAACCATCTTGGCGCTGTCAGGCGGCGCGCCGGAGCCGCTGGTGCCGATGCCGGTCCGCGCCGGCTTCACCTACAAGAAGAAGATCGGGCGCCGCGAATATGTTCGCGTCAATCTGCACACAGCGCCGGACGGTACGCTCGAAGCCATCAAGTTCCCGCGCGAGGGCGCAGGGCTGTTGTCGTCGCTGGTCGACACCGATGGCCTGGTCGAGCTTGGCGAACACATCACACGCGTCGAACCCGGCCAGACCGTTGGATTCCTGTCCTATGCAAGCCTGATCTGAAGCCGTCGCGTAGCGATTGACGGTATGCGAATGCTTCGCCATGGTCACAAACATGAGCACGACAAAACTTGATCTCACCGGCCTCAAATGTCCGCTGCCCGCGTTGAAGACGCGCAAGGCATTGAAGACGGTTACGCCCGGTGATTTTCTTGAAGTGGTCTGCACCGATCCATTGTCGGTGATTGACATTCCGAATCTGATCCGCGAGACCGGCGACAAGGTCGAAATCACCGAGCGGAACGAGAGCCGCATCGTGTTTTTGATCGAGAAGACGAATGGGACGATAGAGAAAATCAATGATGCTTCGTCCGCATCGCAACAATAGCCGTGCGTTGCAATAATCGCTCTGGTTGACACCTACCTTTTTCCTATCGACACATTTCAGACCTTCTGTCCCAATTGAATCGCTCCGCAGGCGACGCAGCCGCGGAGCGTCGCTCGGGCACGAGCGATACGGGCAGGCATTTCTTTAACATCAGGGCTGACGCTGCACCGGGCGTATCGTGTGGCGTTGCGGGTTGGGAATTCTCGAGCGCGCTTAGCGATTCCCGGCGCATCGAGGGAATGTCGTGGAGCATGGCTGCTTCGCGACGCTGAACTTTAAGGATGGGATCACACAAGCGAGCACGCTCTCGATTGAAGAGCGGCCGCAGGGAGGATCGGATGACGACGATTAGCAGCACCGGCGCTGTGGCCGGCGCGGGGCTTGGTTTCCTCGACAAGGAGCACACGATTGCGACCGCCGGCTTCAACCGTTGGCTGGTGCCGCCGGCCGCACTCTGCATCCATCTGTGCATCGGCATGGCCTACGGCTTCTCGGTGTTCTGGCTGCCGCTGTCGCGCGCGATCGGATTGAACGCGCCGAAGGCCTGCCCCGATATCTCGCTGTGGCAGGAATTGTTCACCACCACCTGCGACTGGAAGGTGGCGAGTCTCGGGTGGATGTACACGCTGTTCTTCGTGCTGCTCGGCGTGTCCGCCGCGATCTGGGGCGGCTGGCTCGAACGCGTCGGTCCGCGCAAGGCCGGATTCGTCGCGGCGCTGTGTTGGGCCGGCGGCTTGCTGATCGGCGCGCTCGGCGTCTACGTCCATCAGCTCTGGCTGATGTGGCTGGGCGCCGGCGTGATCGGCGGCGTCGGTCTCGGGCTCGGTTACATCTCGCCGGTGTCGACACTGGTGAAATGGTTTCCCGATCGCCGCGGCATGGCGACCGGCATGGCCATCATGGGTTTCGGCGGCGGCGCCATGATTGGCGCGCCGCTCGCCAACCTCTTGATGAACTATTTCAAGACCCCGACCTCGGTCGGCGTCTGGGAAACCTTCCTGGCCATGGGCGTGATCTACTTCGTGTTCATGATGATCGGCGCCTTCCGCTATCGCATCCCGCCGACGGGCTGGCAGCCCGAGGGCTGGGCGCCGCCGGCCAAGGCCAACAAGATGATCTCGACCAACAACGTCCATCTCGACGATGCGCACAAGACGCCGCAGTTCTGGCTGATCTGGTGGGTGCTCTGCCTCAACGTATCCGCAGGCATCGGCGTGATCGGCATGGCCTCGCCGATGCTGCAGGAGATCTTCGCCGGCAAATTGATCGGATTGCCCGATGTCGGCTTCAACCAGCTTGATGCGTCGCAGAAGGCGCAGATCGCGGGCATCGCGGCGGGCTTCGCCGGGCTGTTGTCGCTGTTCAACATCGGCGGCCGTTTCTTCTGGGCGTCGCTGTCGGACAAGATCGGGCGCAAGAACACCTACTATACGTTCTTCCTGCTCGGCATCGCGCTCTATGCGCTGGCGCCGACCTTTGCGGCGATGGGCTCGAAACTGCTGTTCGTGCTCGGCTTCGGCATTATCCTGTCGATGTATGGCGGGGGCTTTGCGACCGTGCCGGCCTATCTCGCCGACATGTTCGGAACGCAGTTCGTCGGCGCCATTCACGGCCGGCTGCTGACGGCGTGGTCGACCGCCGGCATCATCGGCCCGGTCGTGGTGAACTACATCCGCGAGTTCCAGTTAGCTGCAGGCGTTCCGCGCGACCAGCTCTACAACACCACGATGTACATCCTCTGCGCCATGCTGATCGCGGGCCTGATCTGCAATTATCTGGTCAAGCCGGTCGATGCGAAGTGGCACATGAGCGAGGCGGAAGTGGCAAAACTGCAGGCGGCGAGCGCGAGCGCGGATGCGGCCGGCCCGCATGGTTCCTACGGCATCGGGTTCGGCGGGTTGGATGCCAAGGCCGTGCTGTTCTGGGCCTTTGTCGGCATTCCCTTGGCCTGGGGCGTCTGGAAGACGCTTGAGAGCGCGGTCAAGATCTTCTGATCGGAGCCGGCGCCGCGGGGAATGCTTTCGCTCGCGGCGCCTTTTTTCGTCCATTCAATTCAACGAATAGAACAAGGGAATTTTCTCGATGTTTCGTATCGGAACTGGTGCCACCGCCGCGCTGTTGATCATGGGTGTACTGACTGCGGCTTCGGCCCAAACCACCACGCCCGCGCCTGCCGCTTCGAGCGAGGTGAAGCCGTCCAGGGTGAAGCTCACGGCCGCGAAGCTGAAGGACATGAAGGCCAAATGGAGCGCCAACAGGGGCAAGCTGAAGGCCTGCCGCCAGGAGGTCAAAGCCAAGGGATTGGCGGGCGACGACCGCTGGTTCTACATCGAGGACTGCATGGGCAAGAGCTGAGGACAGGCTTGTCGCAGGGGAAAAGGGCAGAGGGGGCATGTCGCGGCGCATGCCCCTTAAATGCTTCTTTGGCCGCGATAATTTCCCTATTGGCATCTGGCATGCCAGAGTTTAGAGTTGATCTAAAGAGCGGTAAAGACGAGATGTTTCAATGACTGTCCAAGACGTGCACGAGGTTCGCACCTTCGAGCATCCTGGCGCCGGGCGGCGCAAGGCCAAGGCGACGCCGAAGGGACGCCAGATCGATCCGACGGCCGCGCATGACGTCGAGCAGTTGCTCGGCGACCGGCCGCGCCGGCGCGATCTGTTGATCGAATTTTTGCACCTGATCCAAGACAAGTACCACCAGATCTCGGCCGCGCATCTCGCCGCGCTCGCGGACGAGATGAGGTTGTCGTTCGCGGAAGTGTTCGAGACCGCGACCTTCTACGCGCATTTCGACGTGGTGAAGGAGGGCCAGCCGGATATCGCGCCGCTCACGATCCGCGTCTGCGATTCGCTCACTTGCGCGATGCTCGGCGGCGAAAGGCTGCTGGAGCAATTGCAGGACTCGGCCGGTCCCGGCATCCGCGTGGTGCGCGCGCCCTGCGTCGGTCTGTGCGATATGGCTCCTGTGGCTGAAGTCGGTCATCACTACGTGATGCGCGCGACCACAACCGAAGTGCTGGCGACGGCCGCGCGTGGCGAGATTGAACCCGATATCCCGACTTATGTCGACTACGATGCTTATGTGAAGGATGGCGGTTACAAGCTGCTGAACGATCTGCGCGCCGGCCGGGTCAGCAAGGAAGACATCCTGAAGGCGCTCGACGATTCCAGCCTGCGCGGGCTCGGCGGCGCAGGCTTTCCTACCGGCCGGAAATGGCGCGCGGTGCTCGGCGAGCCCGGGCCCCGGCTGATGGCAGTCAATGGCGACGAAGGAGAGCCCGGCACCTTCAAGGATCGGTTTTACCTGCTGCGCGATTTGCACCGCTTCCTGGAAGGTACGCTGATCGGCGCGCACGTTGTCGATGCCACAGATGTCTACATTTACATTCGCGACGAATATCCGGCGGCGCTCAAGATCCTGCCCCTCGAACTCGCCAAGCTGCCGCCAGGCGGTCCCACCTTGCACATCCGCCGCGGTGCCGGCGCCTATATCTGCGGCGAGGAATCTTCGCTGCTCGAGAGCATCGAAGGCAAGCGTGGTCTGCCGCGGCACAAGCCGCCCTATCCGTTCCAGGTCGGACTGTTCGGTCAGCCCACCCTGATCAACAATATCGAAACACTGTTCTGGGTGCGCGACATCGTGGAGAAGGGCGCGGGCTGGTGGAGTTCGCACGGTCGCAACGGTCGTCACGGTCTACGAAGCTATTCGGTCTCCGGCCGCGTCAAGAATCCCGGCGTGAAACTCGCGCCAGCCGGGCTGACGGTGCGTGAACTGATCGACGAATATTGCGGTGGCATGGCTGACGGACACACCTTCCATGCGTATCTGCCGGGCGGTGCCTCCGGCGGCATCCTGCCGGCGACGATGGACGATATCCCGCTCGATTTCGGCACGCTGGAAAAATACGGCTGCTTCATCGGCTCGGCGGCGATCGTGATCCTGTCACAGCATGACAGCGTAAAGGCGGCGGCGCTCAATCTGATGCGCTTCTTCGAGGACGAAAGCTGCGGGCAGTGTACGCCGTGCCGCGTCGGCACGCAGAAGGCGGCGCAACTGATGGAACGTCCCGTGTGGAACCGGGCGCTGCTCGAGGAACTGAGCCAGGCGATGCGCGATGCGTCGATCTGCGGTCTCGGTCAGGCCGCCTCGAATCCCCTGACCTCCGTGATTAAATACTTCCCCGACGAGTTCAAGGAAGCTGCGGAATGACGACGATCCAGTTCGAACTCGACGGCAAGCTGGTCGAGGCCAAGGCGGGCGAGACCATCTGGCAGGTGGCAAAGCGGCAGGGCCAGGAGATCCCGCACCTCTGCTATTCGCCGGCGCCCGACTATCGCCCCGACGGCAATTGCCGCGCCTGCATGGTCGAGATCGAGGGCGAGCGCGTGCTCGCCGCCTCCTGCATGCGCACTCCTTCCGTTGGTATGAAGGTGAAGACGGCGAGCAGCCGCGCCGTCGCCGCCCAGAAGATGGTGATGGAACTCTTGGTCGCCGACCAGCCGGCGCGCGAGACCTCGCACGATCCCGATTCGACGTTCTGGCACTGGGCGGAGAAGACGGGCGTCACCGAGAGTCGCTTCCCGGCCGCGGAGCGCTGGGAGGGCGATGCCAGCCATCCGGCGATGCGCGTCAATCTCGACGCCTGCATCCAGTGCGGCCTGTGCGTGCGCGCCTGCCGCGAGGTGCAGGTCAATGACGTCATCGGCATGGCCTATCGCAATGCCGACGCCAAGATCGTGTTCGATTTCGACGATCCGATGGGCGAGTCCACCTGCGTCGCCTGCGGCGAATGCGTGCAGGCCTGCCCGACCGGCGCGCTGATGCCCGCCGTGATGCTGGACGAGAAGCAGACCCGCGTCACCTATCCCGATCGCAAGGTGGATTCGCTTTGCCCGTTCTGCGGCGTCGGCTGCCAGGTGACCTATCAGGTCAAGGACGAGAAGGTGATCTACGCGGAGGGGCGCGACGGTCCAGCCAATCACAACCGGCTCTGCGTCAAGGGCCGCTTCGGCTTCGACTATATTCATCATCCGCATCGTCTGACAAAACCGCTGGTGCGGTTGCCGAACGCCAAGAAGGACGCCAACGACCAGGTCGATCCGGCCAATCCGTTCACGCATTTCCGCGAGGCAAGCTGGGAAGAGGCGCTCGATATCGCCGCGCACGGTCTCGTCAAGATCCGTGACGAGATGGGTGTGAAAGCGCTCGCCGGCTTCGGTTCGGCGAAAGGATCGAACGAGGAAGCCTATCTGTTCCAGAAGCTGGTGCGCATCGGCTTCGGCTCCAACAATGTCGACCACTGCACGCGGCTGTGCCACGCCTCATCGGTCGCGGCGCTGACGGAGGGATTGAATTCCGGCGCGGTCTCGGCGCCGTTCTCGGCGGCGATGGATGCCGAGGTGATCATCGTGATCGGCGCCAACCCGACCGTGAACCATCCGGTAGCCGCGACCTATATCAAGAACGCGGCCAAGCGCGGCGCGAAACTGATCGTGATTGACCCGCGGCTGCAATCGCTGTCGCGCCACGCCACTAAGCATCTCGCCTTCAAGCCGGGAAGCGACGTTGCGATGCTGAACGCGATGATCAACACGATCATCACCGAGGGCCTGACCGACGATCAGTATATCGCCGGCTACACCGAAGGTTTCGACGAGCTGAAGGCCAAGATCGCGGACTTCACGCCGGAGAAGATGGAGCCGATCTGCGGCATCCCGGCCGACACCCTGCGCGAAGTGGCGCGGCTCTACGCCCGCGCAAAGTCGTCGATCATCTTCTGGGGCATGGGCATCAGCCAGCATGTCCATGGCACCGACAATGCGCGCTGCCTGATCGCGCTCGCGCTGATCACCGGCCAGGTCGGCCGTCCCGGCACCGGCCTGCATCCGTTGCGCGGCCAGAACAATGTGCAGGGCGCCTCCGACGCCGGCCTGATCCCGATGTTCCTGCCGGACTATCAACCGGTCGGCCGCGTTGACCTGCGCGGCAAGTTCGAGGAGCTCTGGCAGAAGAGCCTCGACCCGGTCCGCGGCCTGACCGTGGTCGAGATCATGAATGCGATCCATTCGGGTGAGATCCACGGCATGTATATCGAGGGCGAAAACCCCGCGATGTCCGATCCCGATCTGCAGCATGCGCGGCAGGCGCTTGCCATGCTCGATCATCTCGTGGTGCAGGATCTCTTCGTCACCGAGACCGCGTTCCATGCCGACGTGATCCTGCCGGCTTCGGCCTTTGCGGAGAAGTCCGGCACCTTCACCAACACCGACCGCCGCGTGCAGCTCGCGCGCGAGGTGATCAAGCCGCCGGGCGACGCGCGGCAGGATCTCTGGATCATCCAGGAGATCGGAAAGCGCATGGGTTTGCCGTGGAATTACAGCGGCCCGGCCGATGTCTTCGCCGAGATGACGGAGGTGATGCCGTCGTTGAATAACATCACCTGGGAGCGTCTCGTGCGCGAGGGCGCGGTGACCTATCCGGTCGACGACCCGCACAAGCCCGGCAACGAGATCATCTTCACCACCGGCTTCCCGACCGCGAACGGCCGCGGCAAGATCGTGCCGGCCCATGTCATTCCGCCGGATGAATTGCCAGACGCCGAATATTCGATGGTGCTTTCGACCGGCCGCGTGCTGGAGCATTGGCACACGGGATCGATGACCCGCCGCGCATCCGTACTCGACCAGATCGAGCCGGAGGCGGTCGCCTTCATGTCGCCGAAGGACATGCGGCGCATGCAGCTCTGGCCCGGCGATTTCATCCGGCTCCAGACGCGCCGCGGCGCCGTCGAGGTGAAGGTGCGCTCCGACCGCGACGTGCCGGAGAACATGGTGTTCATGCCGTTCTGCTACGCGGAAGCGGCGGCCAATCTCTTGACCAATCCCGCGCTCGATCCGTTCGGCAAGATTCCGGAATTCAAGTTCTGCGCCGTGCGCGCGGAAAAGGCCGAACTCCGCTCGGCCGCGGAGTAGGCGCTGCTGCTACCCCGCAACGTTAGGGTATCACCTTCTGATAGATTGCGGACTGTCGATCTCAACCAGGCCAGTAGAGGTCGAACAATTTAGGACACCCGCAGATTCAATTTGAGACACTTGTTGGGACACTTGGGCTCAAATACGGACAGCACCCCTTCCTCATATAGAAACGGATCACCCCTAGCAGCAGGCGCCAAAGCTATCTGGCTCGACGCTTAGGGCCCAACAGCCGACGTCGGATGCCCAGAGCCCACGGCCGAGGTGATGCGCAAACCGTGGCACTATCACGATCGAGGAAAGCGCGGCCGCTATGGCTATGGTGCGGCGAGCTTTGGCGCCGTTCCCTGAAACTCTCGGGCTCTGATTTCACGGAACGACACCAGGCGGCGCTGAGCCTCGTCCCACAGCACAAGCCTTACGCACCGAAAGCTCTGCAGGAGCGTTATGTGACCGACCTCGCGCAGTTCCGGGTGGTCGCGCAACACGCGCGGCAGCTGGTAAAAGGGAATACGACTGCAAAGATGGTGCACGTGGTGGATGCCGATGTTGGCTGTGAACCAGCGCAGCAATACCGGAAGATCGTAATGTGAGCTGCCGTATAGGGCGGCCTGATGCAGATTCCAGCGCTCGTCGCGCTCCCACGCGGTTTGCTCAAATTGATGTTGCACATAGAACAGCCATACGCCGGTCGTGGCGGCGAGCAGCATGATCGGAAGATGCACGAGCAGGAACGCCTTAATGCCGATGAGCCATGTGAGCGCGGCGGCGATCACGGCAATGGCGAGATTGGTCGCCATTGTGCTGGTCCAAGGCTGCCAACCGTCGCGCATGAGGCCGACCGGGAGACGGTGTTGCAGGAGAAACAGATAGGCTGGTCCGACCACGAACATGACCAGTGGGTGGCGGTAAAGTCTGTATTTCAGACGGCCCCACCACGAACGGGCCTGGTATTCGCGAACTGTCAGGGTATCGATATCGCCGATACCGCGGCGGTCGAGGTTGCCGGTGGTGGCATGATGGATCGCATGCGTGCGGCGCCACCAGTCGTAAGGCGTCAGCGTGAGCACGCCAATGACGCGGCCGACCCAGTCGTTCGCCAGACGATCGGCGAAAAAGGTGCCATGGCCGCAGTCGTGCTGGATCATGAACAGGCGCAAGAGAAAGCCGGCGGCTGGAATCGCGATAAGCAATGAAGCCCAAGCATAGCCAAGGGAGAACGTGAACCAAGCTGCCGTCCATAACGTCACGAGCGGCAAAGCCGTGATCACCAACTCGGCAACGCTGCGCACGTGATTTGGCGTCCGATAGCCGCCCAGAATGCTCGTCCAACGCCGAGTGTCGGGCGTCGCCAGACCTGAGTTATGTTTAATGCTCAAGTGATGATATCCGAGGCCTGCCGATCGCGCGCTGCTTCGGCGCAGCCGCAATGATTGCGGCCAAATAAAAAATCCCGCGTGCCGACGGATCGGCCGCGGGACTCCGAAACCACAAGCTCTGCCAATACATCCGTGGTCAGAGCAGCATGGCCCTTCGCGCAGTCGCTCAGACAGCGCGCAGATTTTCAGCGGCAGATTTGCCGGTCCGGCGGTCTGCGACGATGTCAAAGCTGACATTTTGCCCCTCATTGAGGGTGCTCATGCCGGCGCGTTCAACCGCGCTGATATGAACAAAGACGTCATTGCCGCCATCGGCGGGCTGAATGAAGCCGAAGCCCTTTTGGCTGTTAAACCACTTCACAATTCCTGTAGTCACGGAGAATGTCCTTTCACTGACAACGTACACGTAAGACTTAGCCGCCGAGGGATCGGAATCCTTCGTCGGCTGATCGATTTTGGAGAAGGGGTCTGAAACGTGCGCGCCTGTCAGTAACGAGGCGAAGCGGCCCAGGTCGTTCGGCCAAGTGTCGATTAGCACCATATATGGACACGAATTGGAGTGACGTCAAGGTCTGCAGGCCTTTGCCTTGCCCGATGTCCGCTTTTGGGTCTTGTCTGTGCAAGACATGGTCGATCAAAACTCGCCGCCTTCGTTAACCCGAACACCCCAACTCGCCTTGTGCAAGGTCAAACCACAGCGGGTTCTCGATGGGATGCCGATATCCCCTTGTGCATCAGCCCTGCCGCGTCCTTTGGAACTAATTTTGGAAGTCGATACTGCGCAAGATAATGCCCGGAGGAGTGCCTTCGAACTCCATTGCAAGGAATTTGCGAGCGGCACGCTCTTCAATCCGATCGCGGAGTCCGATGAATTGGGCCTCACGCTGGTTCGGCTGGGACCGCGCCGCCCTTTCCAGATGATGGCCTTACTTCGAGGCTTTGGTGATCTTGTGCTCCAAGTGGCCGGTCTCATGATCACGGCGGAGTTGGCTCAACGATGTCTCGTTCAGCTTAAGGAGAACCTCGCGGAGCTTCTCGGTGTCAGGATAGCCAGCCGCGAAACTCTGGCCGTACACCTTGCGCAACGTGCGAATAAGGGTGTTTCCGTGTTTGGCGCTGATTTCTCCGTCCTTGTTGCGATGGCGATTGTCAAGAGTTGCCTTGCTCATGCTGCCCTCCTTTGTGCCCGCGCCGACAGCATCCACCCGCCGAGACCAAATCGCAACAACGCGTGCTCGGGAAATGCACTTTGCACTGCATAGCTTTTGGTAGCAGCGGGCGATTGGCTCGAGGAGCGCTTGTTTAGCTCGTCCCGCCTCCGTTCAATGCGACCACGGACACTAAAAAGTATGTTCGGGACGTATTAGGTCAACGTTGCTGACGCGCTTCTGCCCTCCTTAGACCGCGAAGCTGACCGCCGCAGCGCTCGTTCTTGCTTTCACGGGCCTGGGCCGGAGGGCAACAGGATGCATTGCATTACAGCATGCTCCACGCTAGAGCAGCCGTGACTTTTAGAGGTAGACACATGTCATATGCCTATAAGCTGAATGAAGACGTTCACCACCAGCCCCAAGGTCCACGAGGACGTGCCTCCACTGAGGCACCAATGATTTACACCATCGTTCAACTTATGCCCATCGAGGCAGATGGACGTCTTAGATACCGCATCAAGAGCAAGTCGGATAATATAGAGCGTGTCGTTACGGAAGATCAGCTTTCGTATTCTCAGTGATTTAGCGCGCTTGATGACGGTAGGAGCCTAGTCGTGCTGAATGATCGAGAAAATATCCTGCGTGCGCTCCGCGAGAAGCCGCTCAAAGTTCACGAGGTCATGAAACGCGCCAATGTCGTGAATGAAGAAGCTTGCCAATCCCTCCTGTTGAAAATGCGAGACGAAGGTCTGGTGAAGTTCGATATCCACAAAGGGCGATGGCTCATCGGATGATTCGTGAAATTGCGGGCGACCGTCCAGCGTTGATCACAGAAGACTCGCTGCGGCGATTAGGAACACGCTCAGACTTGAAGAATTGAGCGTCCCGCAGCCCCCGACGGCAACAGATCAGCCGCGAAGATTCTTCCTTGCCTTCTTTCCGGGTGCGGCTTTCGCAGGCGACGTGTTTGCCGGCTGCCGTTGTCCAGCATGGCCGGACTTGTTCCGGTGTTTCTTTTTCTTCCCGAAACCCGGCTCGCCGCCAAATTTCGACCCGCTTTCGCGGTGAGGCTTGCCGCGTTGCTTCGGTCCTGTCGCGTCACGAGAATTGTCGCTTCGACGAGCATTGTGATCGGAGTCGCCGGCTTCGCGCCAAGGCGAGTGTGACTGCTTTTCCGAACGTGCCTGACCTGGGGGAGTGTCTGCCAGCGGCTCGATGCGGATGTTGTCTTCCTTATCCGGACGTCGGATCTTGGCGGCGAAGGATCCTGCGACCCGCTCGGAAATTTCGAACTCGGTGGTGGTGTCCAGAATCCGGATGGCGCCAATGTCACGCTTGTCGATGCCGCCACGACGGCAAATCATCGGCAAGAGCCAGCGCGCTTCCGCATTCTTTTTTCGTCCGATGGTAGCCCGGAACCATACGCTGGCTTCCGCCATTCCGTGACGCGACGATGATCTTCCCGTTTTCGATCGGGGCGCGGTGGGGCGTTCATCGCCGCGCGATGTCCGAATGTGTTCTCGACCGCGGTCGTCACGAGGTCGGCTGCGATCCTGGCCGGGATCGAGAATGTCTTCGGGCGAAGGAAGCCGCGCGCGATAAAGCCGCGCGAGCGCCGCCGCGATGTCCTCAACCGACCGCTCGGCAAGCAATGCCCGCGCCAGCACCAGATCGTCGGCGGTCGTTTCCTCGGTGAACACCGCATCCTGCAGCATGCGTTCATGATCGAGCTTGCGGATTTCATCGGCCTGAGGAGCCGTGCCCCAGACGGCATCAATGCCAGCCAGATTCAGCAGCAATTCCGCGCGCCGTTTTCGGGCGGGCGGCACCAGCAGGATGCTCACACCCTTGCGGCCCGCACGGCCGGTGCGGCCCGAGCGGTGCTGCATGACCTCCGCGTCCTTTGGCAGATCCGCATGAATGACGAGGTCGAGGCTCGGCAGGTCGATGCCGCGCGCTGCCACGTCGGTCGCCACGCAGACGCGGGAACGTCCGTCGCGCAACGCCTGCAGCGCCAGGGTTCGCTCGTTCTGCGTCATTTCACCGGAGAGAGCGACCACGGAAAACCCACGCTCAAGCAGCGCCGCCTGCAAATGCCTGACCGCATCTCTTGTGTTGCAAAACACAAGTGCGCTCGGCGATTCGAAAAAGCGCAATACGTTGACGACCGCGTGCTCGACATCATCAGGAGCGATCCGGATGGCGCGGTACTCGATATCGGCATGACCGCCTTCGTCGCCCGCGACCTCGATCCGAAAGGCCTGTTGCTGGTACTGCTTTGCCAGCGCAACGATGCCGCGCGGAAAAGTCGCCGAGAACAACAACGTGCGGCGCGTGTCGGGCGTGGTCTTGAGGATGAATTCCATATCCTCGCGAAAACCGAGATTGAGCATTTCATCGGCCTCGTCGAGGACGACGGCCTTCAATTCCGAGATGTCGAGATGGCCGCGCCGCAAGTGATCGCACAATCGGCCTGGCGTCCCGACCACGATGTGAGCGCCCGCGGCAAGCTCGCGCTGTTCGCGGCGCGGATCCATGCCGCCGACGCAGGAGACGACGCGCGCATCCGCGTATTGATAAAGCCATGCGAGTTCGCGATGGACCTGCAAGGCGAGTTCGCGCGTTGGCGCGACGATCAAGGCAAGCGGCGCGGCAGCCCGCTGAAACCGCTCGTCCCTGCCCAGAAGATTCTTTGCAATTGCCAGCCCGTAAGCGACGGTCTTGCCCGAGCCTGTTTGGGCCGAAACGAGAAGGTCGCGGTCGACAGCTTCTTCCGCAAGCACGGCGATCTGAACAGGGGTCGGCCGATCGTAGCTGCGCTCGGCTAAAGCTCGGGCGAGCGGCGGACTTGTGGTCGGGAATGACACGAGATGGAAACCTTTGTTGGCTCAGGCGCAGAACGTCGAGCCGAGTGACTTGAAGCTGCGTGCCCGGCAGACGGCACAGCCGCGCGCGTGGCGATTTGATTCAGATGCTTTACGCCAAGAGAAGCCAAATCACCATGGCCCCGTATGCCACATCGCATTGGCGGACGCAGAGAGAAGCCCCGCCGGCCTGCCCGAACCTACTACATCCAGCATGTTGGAGCCCTTTCGCCGCATATTGAGGGCCTTTACGAATGTCGAGGGAAACTGTTAATGCCGGGGCTCGGCCAAGAACTGGCGTTTGGCCGGATGCCTGTGCTTCAAATTGGCCTACACAACTTGCTACGATCGCTTCGTTCGCTGGTGGCGCGCCGGTGCGGCGGGCAAAGTATCCTCCACGCCAGACCATTCTTCATCACCGAGGTCGGCAATCGCTTCCTTGATCTCGGCCTTGGCCGCGTCGTTCAACTGGACGATCGGCAGGCGCGTATTCGGCCGGATCAGCCCAAGCAGCGACAGCGCGTATTTCAGCGCCGCCGGATGCTCGGCGGCGAGCAGCCCGGCAATCGGGACCAGGCGGCTGAATAGATACCTGGCCGATTGCAGCCGTCCTTCCTTGAAGCTTGCAAAAACCGCCTGGCACAGTTCCGGCACGAGGTTCGCCACCGCGGAGATGCAACCATGACCGCCGGCGGCCATGAACGGCAGCGCGGTCAAGTCATCGCCTGACAGCAAGCGGAAATGCAGCGGCAACGACGTCCGTATGTGGACCAGGCGTCCGACGTCGCCGCTGCTGTCGCGCAATCCGATGAACTGCTCGGATTCAGCGAGGCGATTAAGCGTTGCGTCGGAGATTTCGCGAAGGGTGCGCGAGGGAACGTCGTGCAGGATGACCGGAAGCGCGGTCGCCTCGGCAACCGCGCGGAAATGCGCGTAGATACCTGACTGCATTGGCTTGTTGTAATAGGGAACGACCGACAGCACGGCGTCGGCACCGGCGACCTCGGCATGCCGCGTCAGTTCGACCGCGCGATCCGTGGCGTTGGATCCGGCGCCGGCGATGACGCGGATGCGGCCACGCGCGACCTCGACGGCGCGGCGAACGAGGCCAGCCTTCTCTCCCGTCGTCAGGGTCGGCGCCTCGCCCGTGGTCTCGCCGACCACGATCGCGCTGGCCCCGGATGCGATCTGACGCTCGCATAGCTGTGCAAAGGCGTCGAAATCGACTTCACCATCCTCACCGAACGGTGTCGGAAGGTCGGGGACATAGCCTGTGAGCCAGTCGGATTTCATGGTTACTTCCTACAAATATGACGCGTTCAATGTTTCCGCAGGCGGATATGAATTCGAGGAGGACAAGCCAGCGATCTCATAAGGATCGCATAAGGCCGCGCAGCGTGGCCGAATCGAATGGTCAGAGCTCGGCGCCCTGCATTTATGCCAGGCCTATACCTGGGTGCGGGGCGCCGGCTCGATTTCCTATGCGCCGCCCGCGCATCCTTGTTCGCGGTAATCGCGGCAGATGAATGGGCCATTCCATGGCAACGACGTCACTGAAAGCCTCACTCCTGCGCAATGCGGTCGGCGCGCTGCTGAGCTTCCTGTTTCCGTCCTGGTACGGACCGCAAAAGAAGTACCGTCCGGAAGACCACTATATGCGCGGTCCCGGACCGAAATGGCGTGCGAAGCATCCCTCGAGTGGTGCAGGGGCGAGTTCATAGCTAGCCAGTGCGTCGACGTGCAGCAGGCGGCGCAGCATTGGGGCGCGGTGCCAGTCCGCGCCATAGCCAGTTGTTGACCTTGGGCTTTCTTATGCGCGGCGGCGCCGCATCGATTTCGATTTCGACAGCGCTTGCGAATGCCCGCTTCAGGCGCGGATCCTCGATCCGCTCAAGATACTGACGCAAGGTGGCATCGGCGGCATCGTTCTGCTGCAGAATGGCGTTGCAAAGGTCGGCACTGATCTTGCGGAAGAAGCCGAAATTCGCTTGCTCCTCCTCATAGCTGCGGCCGCCGCGGTCGATCTCGGCGGCAACCGCCATCACGTTCAACCGATCGGCATTATCGAGCGTTACGGCAAAGCGCAGGAGCGCCAATTGCCAGGCGCGCAGCAGTCTGCTGTGCCATTCAACCGGATCCTGCGATTGCATTCGTAGCGCCTTCCCAGCCGCGCAAGTGCTTCGCGGTTCACGCCGCTCTTTCCATTTGCGCGAAACCCTGGCGGTGAGCGGCAAGCACGAGGCCGCGTTGGCACCTCACGCCTGCCTCGATCCGAAAACCCATCTGCTCCAGCTTCCTTCGGATGTTGAGGCAGAATTCGCCTTCACGGGAGTCGATCAGGATCGCAATTGTGGCGTTGGCGCTGAGGAACTGCGAGATTTCCAGGAGCGTCGCCTCGATCGCTGCCAGGGTTTTTTCGCCTGTCAGCAGGCCGATGCTATGCTGCCTCCTGGGCAGTCGGCATGTTGCAGATGTCGCGACCTGAACGAAGCCGCGCCGGCGCAGCGAAAGATAGAGCTCCATGGCTCCACTTCCCGCGATGATCGTGCGGTGCAGGTTCGACAGGTGCGTCAGCGTGATCATCGTATCGACGACCTGGTCGCGGTCGGCAACTAAACAAGGCTGCATCATCTGACTCCTCCTGAATATGGGCCGCGAACCGGATCAGGCGACGCGTCGCGTGGCTGTTGGTTGCGAGGGCGCGGGAGAGGAACTTCTGTTCATGTCGAGTTCGAATTCGCGCGACAGTTCGACGATGGTTTCTGGATGATGCCCGTTCTCGAACAGCGCGTACTTGACGGCCTGGGCGCGATTGACGAACAGCCCGCCGTAGAGGCCGTTCCGTTCCTGGGCGACCCACTGGCCGCGCCGGTTTCTTCCGATAAAGACGATGGTCGACGCGGAGCTACACGATGGAGGTTCGTCGAGTTCTATGTTCACGAGTTTCATTTTTGTGATTCCTTCACGAGACTTGGTAACGCGTTCAATATCTTTGCGAGTGGATATGAAATCGAGGAGGGCGGGTAACCGATCTCATAGGGGACGTATAAGGTCGCTAGGCCGGTCGCAGGATCACCGGCCGGTGGCCGAAGCGAGCGCGCAAAGCGCGGCATAGGCTGCCATCTCGTCCCAATGGTTGAGATCGGCGCCCATGAATTGCTCCCGCCGCATCAGGGCGATGACGGTACAAAGCACGACGGACATCCAGAGTAGCGCTATGAGGCTACGGCCAAAGCCGACGCTCCCGAACAGCGCGAAACCAGTCAGGATCAGCAACCGAAACACAAATCGAACCAGGACCTGGGCCGATTTCAGTTTTTGCGGTAGGTTTGGCAACGGCTGCACGGGATTGCTCAGGCGAAATTGTCGCTCAGCATCGGCTGGTAGAAGCCATCAGCATGACGCTCGACGCTCGGCACGCTGGGCCTGCTCGACGGCGCGGTGATCTGCTGTGCCTCGACGAACGCGCAGAGGATGGCGAGCGCCAGGTCGGCGTGATGCGTCTCGATCGATTGATCGAGCCAGTCGGGCAGTTCGCGTTCGCGCGACAGCGAGCAGTACCATTCGCCGTCGTCATAGGCGAGGCGACGGACCTGCCATTGCGGCAGCTCGAGGTCGAGCAGCGCCAGCGCAGCATCGGTCCACGCGCCCAGTTTGATCAATCCCTCGACGCGCGCAGTCTTGGCGCGTTGCCCCTGTGAGGGAAAGCGCCGGCAACAGTCGCGGATGAGGTCGGATATCAGTTCGACTGTCACTCTACCGGCGTCCCTCAGCCGGTGGCTGAGGTCGGCGGTCAAGGGTTCTGAAAGCAGTGACATGGCGAGACCCATCGATCATGCGGCTTGACGAAATGCCGCACGTCAAAGGTGGTCAAAACGCCATTTGAAAACGAGACGGGACGGCGACCGGAAATATAAGGATTCCATAAAGATGGGCAGGAAGCGCGATGGGGACGTCACGCCTCGTCCTGGCGAACGCAGGACCCACAATCACCACTCTGTGTTTGGAAGCGCACTGTGGCAGTCCCACTTTGCGCAACATGGACAGCGTTCGTTATGGATCCCGGATCAGCCGGGACGACGGCGATCTTTATAAGATTCCTATAACATCCGCGCAGCCTACATCTCGAAAACCTATGCGGCGGGTGGCACCTCACCTCGGAACCAAAACGGGCCTTTTGTCGGCCCGTTATGCATAGGAGCCTCCAATGCTTGATCTCGTCATGCTGGTGCTCATCGCGGCATTTTTCGCAGCCGGCATAGGCTACGCCTACGCCTGCGAACGGCTGTGAGGGGGCGCGCCATGATCTTCGACTATTCGCTCGCCGGCCTCGTCTCGCTCGGCCTTCTCTTCTACCTCACCTATGCGCTGCTGCGCCCTGAGCGGTTTTGATCAACGCCATGTTCATGATCGGCCAGCTTCTCGTGGCAGATGCGGCGCTGACCATCCTGTTGGTCGGCGTGCTTGCCATGCTGCTGCGCTCAAAGCCCATTCGAAAGGTTTAATGCCATGACCGCCATCGGCTGGTTTCAAATTATCCTCTACTGCGCGATCGTCGTCGCGCTGGTCAAGCCGCTCGGCTGGTACATGACGCGCGTCTTCAACGGCGAGGCGACCTTCCTGTCGCCGGTGCTGCGCCCGGTCGAGCGCGGGTTCTATTGGATCAGCGGCGTCGACGAAAGGCGTGAACAGCACTGGCTGACCTATACGGTCGCCATGCTGCTGTTTCATATCGGCGGCTTCCTGATCATCTACGGCGTGATGCGGTTGCAGGCCATGTTGCCGTTCAATCCGGCGGACCAGGCCGCCGTCGCCCCGGATCTGTCGTTCAACACCGCGGTCTCCTTCCTCACCAACACCAACTGGCAGAACTACGGCGGCGAGAGCACGGTGTCGTACCTGGTCCAGATGCTTGGCCTGACGCACCAGAACTTCCTCTCGGCTGCGACCGGCATCGTGCTCGCGGTGGCGTTGATCCGCGGCTTCGCGCGCGCGTCGGTGCGCACGATCGGGAATTTCTGGGTCGATATCACGCGCTGCACGCTCTACATCCTGCTGCCGATCTGCATCGTCTATTCGTTGTTCCTGGTGTCGCAGGGCATACCGCAGACGCTCGGGCCCTATGTCGATGCGACCACGCTAGAAGGTGCCAAGCAGACGATCGCGGTCGGCCCCGTGGCCTCGCAGGTTGCGATCAAGATGCTCGGCACCAATGGCGGCGGCTTCTTCAACGCCAATGCTGCGCATCCGTTCGAGAATCCGACCGCGCTGTCGAACTTCGTGCAGATGATCTCGATCTTCGCGATTGGCGCCGCGCTGACCAACGTGTTCGGCCGCATGGTCGGCAACCAGCGCCAGGGCTGGGCGATCCTCGCGGTGATGGGCGTGCTGTTCATCGCCGGCGTTTCTATCTGCTACTGGTCCGAGGCCAACGGCACCACCGCGCTGCATGCGCTGGGGCTCTCCGGCGGCAACATGGAAGGCAAGGAAGTCCGCTTCGGCATCGTTGCGTCCTCGCTGTTCGCAGTCATCACCACCGCCGCTTCCTGCGGCGCGGTCAACGCCATGCATGACAGCTTCACCGCGCTTGGCGGCATGATCCCGCTGATCAACATGCAGCTCGGCGAAATCATCGTCGGCGGTGTCGGCGCCGGTCTCTATGGCATGCTGCTGTTCGTCGTGCTGGCGATCTTCGTCGCCGGCCTGATGGTCGGCCGTACGCCGGAATATGTCGGCAAGAAGATCGAGGCCCGCGAGGTCAAGATGGCGATGCTCGCGATCCTGGTGCTGCCGCTGATGTATCTCGGCTGGACCGCGGTCGCGGTCGTGCTGCCGTCCGCGGTGGCTTCGATGGCGAACGCCGGCCCGCATGGCTTCACCGAGGTGCTCTATGCCTTCACCTCGGCGACCGGCAATAACGGCTCCGCCTTCGCAGGCCTGACCGGCAACACCTTCTTCTACAACTTGACGCTCGCCAGCGCGATGTTCGTCGGCCGCTTCTTCATGATCGTGCCGGCGCTGGCGATTGCAGGTTCGCTGGCGCAGAAGAAGTCGGTCCCCCCGTCGGCGGGCACGTTCCCGACCACCGGCGGCCTGTTCGTCGGCCTCGTCGTCGGCGTGATCCTGATCATCGGCGGCCTCACCTTCTTCCCGGCGCTGGCGCTCGGACCGATCGTCGAGCACCTCGCCATGAACGCCAACACCCTGTTCTGATCGAATTGACTGGAGTCACATCCATGGAAACCATGAAACTGCAAAAGCAGGTGAGCGCGTCGACCATGCTCGACCCCAAAATCCTCGTACCTGCGATCAAATCGTCTTTCGTCAAGCTCAATCCGCGGCTGATGGCGAAGAACCCCGTGATGTTCGTGGTCGAGATCGTCGCCGGGCTCACCACGGTGATCTTCCTGCGCGACCTTGCTACCGGCGCGGAGGGCCTCGGCTTCACCTTCCAGATCATCCTCTGGCTCTGGTTCACGGTGCTGTTCGCCAATTTCGCCGAAGCCGTCGCCGAGGGCCGCGGCAAGGCGCAGGCGGATTCGCTGAAGAAGACCCGCACCGAGAGCCAGGCCAAGCTGCTGGATGGTTCGGGGCGGAACTATCGCCTCGTTCCCGGCACCACGCTCAAGGTCGGCGACATCGTGCTGGTCGAGGCCGGCGACATCATCCCCTCCGACGGCGAGGTGATCGAAGGCGTGGCCTCGGTCAACGAAGCCGCGATCACCGGCGAGTCCGCGCCCGTCATCCGTGAATCCGGCGGCGACCGTTCGGCGGTGACCGGCGGGACGCAGGTGCTGTCCGATTGGATCCGCGTCCGCATCACCGCGGCGCAAGGCTCGACCTTCATCGACCGCATGATCCGCCTGGTCGAGGGCGCCGAGCGGCAGAAGACGCCGAACGAGATCGCGCTGAACATCCTCTTGGCCGGCCTCACCATCATCTTCGTGTTCGCGACCGTGACGATCCCGAGCTACGCGTCCTATGCCGGGGGCTCGATCTCGGTCGTGGTGCTGGTGGCGCTGTTCGTGACGCTGATCCCGACCACGATCGGCGCGCTGCTCTCGGCGATCGGCATCGCCGGCATGGACCGTCTGGTGCGCTTCAACGTGCTGGCGATGTCGGGCCGCGCGGTGGAAGCCGCCGGCGACGTCGACACGCTCCTGCTCGACAAGACCGGCACCATCACGCTCGGCAACCGCCAGGCGACCGCGTTCCGCCCCGTGCGTGGCGTCACCGAGCAGGAACTCGCCGATGCGGCGCAGCTTGCCTCGCTCGCCGACGAGACGCCGGAAGGCCGTTCCATCGTCGTGCTGGCCAAGGAAAAATACGGCATCCGCAGCCGCGAGATGCATGAGCTCGCCGCGACCTTCGTGCCGTTCACGGCACAGACCCGCATGAGCGGCATCGATGCCGGCTCGTCCGCGGTCCGCAAGGGCGCGGTGGATGCGATCCTCAACTATATCGGCGGCGGCACCGCTCAGTCGTTGTCAAGCGGCAATGCGGTCCGCGCCATCCAGGCCAACGTCAACACCGACGCGGCCCGCGAACTGCAGGGCATCGCCGACGAGATCGCCAAGGAGGGCGGCACGCCGCTCGCCGTGGCGAAGGACGGCCGGCTGCTCGGCGTCATCCACCTCAAGGATATCGTCAAGGGCGGCATCCGCGAGCGTTTCGCCGAACTGCGCCGCATGGGCATCCGCACCGTGATGATCACCGGCGACAATCCGATGACTGCGGCGGCGATCGCGGCCGAAGCCGGGGTCGACGACTTCCTGGCGCAGGCAACCCCCGAGGACAAGCTCAAGCTGATCCGCGACGAGCAGGCCAAGGGCAAGCTGGTGGCGATGTGCGGCGACGGCACCAACGACGCGCCCGCGCTCGCGCAGGCTGACGTCGGCGTCGCCATGAACACCGGCACGCAAGCAGCGCGCGAAGCCGGCAACATGGTCGATCTCGACTCCAACCCGACCAAGCTCATTGAGGTGGTCGAGATCGGCAAGCAGCTCCTGATGACGCGCGGTGCGCTGACGACGTTCTCGATCGCGAACGACGTCGCGAAATATTTCGCGATCATCCCGGCGATGTTCCTGGCGTTCTACCCGCAGCTCGGCGTGCTGAATATCATGGGTCTTTCGAGCCCGCAGAGCGCCATCCTGTCGGCGATCATCTTCAACGCGCTGATCATCGTCGCGTTGATCCCGCTGGCGCTGAAGGGCGTGGCCTATCGCGCGATCGGCGCCGGCGCGCTGCTCCGCCGCAACCTGATGATCTACGGCTTAGGGGGCATCATCATCCCCTTCATCGGCATCAAGGCGATTGACCTCGTGGTCGCTGCCTTGCACCTGGCTTAATGAACACCGTCATTGCGAGCCACCGGGTCGGCGCGTAGCGCCGCCCGATGACAAGCTCCGCGAAGCAATCCATCTCTCCCCGTGCTGAACCATGGATTGCTTCGTCGCTTCGCTCCTCGCAATGACGGAGAACACTTTGGAGACGTAACATGCTTAGAGAAATTCGTCCCGCCATCGTCCTTCTGCTGTTGCTGACGGCGGTCACGGGCCTTGCCTATCCGCTCGCGATCACTGCCATCGCCGGCGCGATCTTCCCGTCCCTGGCGCAAGGCAGCCTGATCGAGAAGGACGGCAAGGTCATCGGCTCCGCCCTGATCGGGCAGGAGTTCAAGGAGGATAAATATTTCCACGGTCGGCCGTCGGCGACGCTGGCGCCGGATCCGAACGATTCCTCCAAGACCGTGCCTGCGCCCTATAACGCGGCGAATTCCGGCGGCTCCAACCTCGGCCCGACCAGCAAGGCGCTGAACGACCGGATCAAGGAGGATGTCGAGAAGCTGAAGGCGGAAAATCCGTCCCAGCCGGTGCCGATCGACCTCGTCACCACCTCGGGAAGCGGCCTCGATCCCGACATTTCGCCGGAGGCGGCGCTCTTCCAGGTGCCGCGGGTGGCAAAAGCGCGCAATCTGCCGGAGACGCAGGTCCGCCAGCTCGTCGAAGCCAACACCAAGGGCCGCTTCATCGGCGTGCTCGGCGAGCCGCGGGTGAATGTCCTGGCGCTCAACCTCGCCCTGGATGGTGCTTCGAAATAAAGGCGGCTAGGCCGAATGGCGTGACGCGACTATATTTGGCCTATGGCAAATGAGCATCGCGACCTTGAGAAGCGACCCTCGCCGGATGCGCTATTGGAAGCCGCCCGGCGAGAGAACGATGCGTCCGGGCGGCTGAAGATCTTCGTCGGCGCCGCCCCCGGCGTCGGCAAGACCTACGAGATGCTGCAGAGCGCGCATGCCAAGCTCAAGGGCGGCGCCGACGTCGTGGTAGGTCTTGTCGAGACCCACGGCCGGGCCGAGACCGAGGCGCTGCTGCAGGGGCTCGAGGTGATCCCGCGCAAGCGGATCACCTACAAGGACCAGATTCTCGAGGAGATGGACCTGGATGCGCTGATCGCGCGCCGCCCGCAGCTTGCCATCGTCGACGAACTCGCCCACACCAACGCGCCCGGCAGCCGGCATCCGAAGCGCTATCTCGACGTCGAGGAACTGCTCTCCCACGGCATCGACGTCTACACCGCCGTCAACATCCAGCACATCGAAAGCCTCAACGACGTCATAGCCCAGATCACGCATGTGCGGGTGCGCGAGACGGTGCCGGATTCGATCTTCGACCGTGCCGACGCGATCGAATTGATCGACCTCCCGCCCGACGACCTGATCCAGCGATTGAAAGAGGGCAAGGTCTATGTGCCCAAGCAGGCGGAGCGGGCGCTTCAGCATTATTTCTCGCCCGGCAACCTGACCGCGCTGCGCGAACTGGCGCTGCGGCGCACGGCCGACCGGGTCGACGAGCAATTGCTCAACCACATGCAGGCCAATGCCATCGCCGGTCCCTGGGCCGCGGGCGAGCGTATATTGGTCTGCGTCAGCGAGGATCCGCGCGCTGCCGGCCTCGTGCGCTACGCCAAGCGGCTTGCCGATCGCCTGCACGCGCCCTGGACCGCGATCAGTATCGAAACCCGGCGCAGCCTGCAGCTCTCGGACGAGCAGCGCGACCGGCTCGCCGATACGATGCGGCTTGCCGAATCGCTCGGCGGCGAGGCGCTGACGATTCCCGCCGTGCATCGGCATATCGCGGATGATCTGATCAATTTTGCGCAGTCCACCAACGTCACGCATGTCGTGATCGGAAAATCGTCGCGTTCGCGCTGGTTCGAGATCCTGCGCGGCTCGGTGGTGCACGAGCTGGTACGGCGCTCCGGCAACATCAGCGTGCATGTCATCGCCGGCGAGGATCTGCCTGCCGGCCTAGAGAGAGGGCCGGCGGTGCAGACGGCGGCGCGGACCGAGCCGTTCAACCTCAGGCCTTACCTGCACTCGCTCCTGATCGTCGGCCTGGGGCTCGGCGCCGCCACGCTGGTTCATCCGCGCTTCGGCGTCGAGAACGTCGATCTGGTGTTCCTCACCGCGGTTGTCGTGGTGGCCGTGCGCTATGGCCTGTGGCCGTCATTGCTAGCGAGCGTCGTGGCTTCGCTGTGCTACAATTTCTTCTTCCTGCCGCCGGTCTACACCTTCACGATCACCGACCCGACCAATATCGCGGCGTTCTTCTTCTTCATGCTGATTGCGCTGCTCGTCTCCAACGTAGCCGCGCGGGTGCGGGTGCAGGCCGATACGGCGATCAGCCGCGTGCGTATGACCGAGTGGCTTTACGCCTTCAGCCGCAAGCTCGCGGGCACCGCGACGCTGGACGACGTGCTGTGGGCGACCGCCTATCAGATCGCGCTGATGCTGAAGGTGCGCGTGGTGCTGCTGCTGCCGGAAGACGGGCTGCTTGTGGTGAAGGCCGGCTATCCGCCGGAAGACCAGCTCGACGACGCCGATCTCGCGGCCGCGAACTGGGCCTGGTCCAACGATCGGCCGGCCGGTCGCGGCTCGGACACGCTGCCCGGCGCCAAGCGCCTGTTCCTGCCGATGCGGACCGGCCGCGGACTGATCGGCGCCATCGGTATCGACAATGACAAGACCGGCCCGCTGCTGACGCCGGACCAGCGCCGCCTCCTGGATGCGCTGGTCGACCAGGGCGCGCTCGCGATCGAGCGCGTGCTGCTGGTCGAGGACATGGACAAGGTCAAGCGAACGGTTGAATCCGAACGCCTGCGCTCGGCGCTCCTGACCTCGATCTCGCACGACCTGAAGACCCCATTGGCCTCCGTGCTCGGTGCCGCCTCGACGTTGCGCGATCTCGGCGGCAACCTTACGGATGCGCAGAAGCACGATCTGATCGCGACCGTGATCGACGAGTCCGAACGGCTGAACCGCTTCATCGCCAATCTGCTCGACATGACCAAGCTCGAATCGGGCGCCATCGTACCAAATACGGCGCGGCATGACGTCGGCGAAATCGTCGGCAGCGCGCTGCGTCGCGCCGGCAAGATCCTGGTGCGGCACAAGGTTTCGCTCGATCTCGCCGCCGATCTGCCGATGCTGGAGCTCGACGCGGTGCTGTTCGAGCAGGTGCTGTTCAACCTGCTCGACAACGCGGCGAAATACGCCCCTGCCGACACCACGATCTCGATCCGCGGCTGGCAGGATCGGGATGCGATCGTGCTGCAGGTCATGGACGAGGGCAGCGGCATTCCGCCGGCCGAGCTCGAAAGCATCTTCGACAAGTTCTACCGCGTGCAAAAGGGCGATCATGTCCGCCCCGGCACTGGCCTCGGTCTTGCGATCTCCCGCGGATTCGTCGAAGCCATGCATGGCACGATCTCGGCCGCCAACCGCACCGACCGGAGCGGCGCCGTGTTGACAATCCGGCTGCCGATCCCGGCGGCTACCGCTGTGCTGGATACCGCCGCATGAATGCAACACCGATCAAGGTCCTGGTCATCGATGACGAGCCGCCGATCCGCAAATTGCTGCGCATGGGGCTGAACACGCAGGGCTACGAGATTCTCGAAGCCTCCAATGGCAAAGCCGGGCTGGAGATGCTCGCCCAGGGGCCGGCGCTGATCATCCTCGATCTCGGCCTGCCGGATATCCAGGGCCATGACCTCCTGCGCATGATCCGCGCGCGCAACGAAAGCGTGCCGATCGTGGTGCTGTCGAGCCGCGGCGACGAGGCGGGCAAGGTGCAAGCGCTCGACCTCGGCGCCGACGATTATCTGACCAAGCCGTTCGGAATGGATGAGCTCTTGGCACGCCTGCGCGCGGCGCTGCGCCATCAATTGCAGGTGCAGGGCGAGCGGCCGGTGTTTCGCACCGGCGATCTCTCGGTCGACCTCGTGCGCCGTATCGTCAAGGTCGGCGATCGCGAAGTGAAGCTGTCGCCGAAGGAGTATGACCTGCTCCGTGTGCTGGTGCAGCACGCCGGCAAGGTGCTGACGCATCGTTTCCTGTTGAAGGAATTGTGGGACGAACTCACCGACGCGCAATATCTTCGCGTCTATGTCCGTCAGCTTCGCCAGAAGATCGAAGCCGACCCCGAGCGTCCGCAATTCGTGCTGACGGAAACTGGCATCGGCTATCGCTTGCGCGCACCGGACTGAACCCGGTTGCATGTGCGGAACTTTCTCTGGGTGAGGAAATTAATCTCCCTCAACCGGGAGACACGCCAATGGCACGAAAATATTCCAGGAAAGCATCCGGCGATGTCAGGCGCGCGATGAAGAAGCGCAAGGCTGGCACGTTGAAGAGCGGCCGGTCGGGCCGCAAGGTCAAGAGCCGCAAACAGGCGATCGCGATCGGGCTTTCGGAAGCACGCGCCAAAGGCAGGAAAGTCCCGAAGAAGGCGTCAAAGAAGAAAACTTCCAAGAAGACGACGAAGAAGCGGAAGAGCAGCAAGAAGCGGAAGACGAAACGGTAGTCGGGCTTCGTGCTTCTCTTCGTCATGCCCGGGCTTGTCCCGGGCATCCACGTTCTCTGCACCAGAAGGAAGACGTGGATGGCCGGGACAAGCCCGGCCATGACGGTATAGTTTACCCCGCCTTGCGTGCGCGCGCGGTTGAGCGATGGGCTTTCCGCGGCGCGCGGCGGTGAGGCGACCGGCGGCGAGCGGTGGAATGGCCGCGCTTCTTGCCCGCCGAACGGCCCTTCAGGCTCTGCTTCAGCGCATCCATCAGGCTGATGACGTTGCTCGGCCGCTCCTCGGGCTCCGGGGCCTCGATCGGCTTGCCGGCCGCCTTGCGCCGCACCAGCGCCTTCAGCGCGTCCTCATAATCATCCTTGAATTTCGACGGGTCGAAATGGGCCGCCTTGCTGTCGAGGATGTGGCCCGCCAGCTCGACCATGTCCTTGGTGATCTTCGGCGTCTTGATGTCTCCGAAATAATCGGCCTCGTCGCGCAGCTCGTAAGGGTAGCGCAAGGTGGTGCCGAGCAGGCCCTTGCCGAGCGGTTCGATCGCCATGACGTGCTCGCGGTTGGTCAGCACAATGCGCGCCAGCGCCACGCGCTCCTGGTCCTTCATCGCGTCGCGGATCACAGCGAAAGCGTCGACGCCAACCTTGCCGTCGGGCGCGATGTAATAAGGATGGTTGAGATAGCGCTTGTCGATCTCGTCCCTGGGCACGAAGCTTTCGATATCAATGGTATGGTTGCTCTCGATCTGGACGGACTCGAGCTCCTCCGGTTCGATCTCGACATATTTCCCTTTTCGGAGCTCATAGCCGCGCGCCTTCTGGTCGGCTTCGACGACGTCGCCGGTCTCGGCATCTACCATCTGCTGCTTCAAACGGTTGCCGGTCTCCTTGTTGATCATGTGGAAGCGGGTTTTCGCAACCGAGGTCGAGGCCGGATACAGCAGCACCGGGCACGCCACCAGCGAGAGCTTCAAGGTGCCTTTCCAATAGGCGCGAGGAGCCATTACATTCTCCAGATATTGCAGAGTATGGGAACTTCAACCGATGCGAGGGGTTTTGGTTCCTGGTATATACCGTCGCGTAAGGCGGCGGCCATTTGCGTGAGGTGCACCCGTGCTGCAGAGAAACCTGTCCACCTACCGCAAGAAGCGCGACTTCTCCAAGACCGAGGAGCCCTCCGGCGAGGTCAAGGTCGCGCCGTCCAAACACCGGCGCTTCGTGATCCAGAAGCATGACGCCACGCGGCTGCATTACGACCTCCGTCTCGAAATGGACGGGGTCTTCAAGTCATGGGCGGTGACGAAGGGGCCCTCGCTCGATCCGCACGACAAGCGGCTTGCGGTCGAAGTCGAGGACCATCCGCTCGATTACGGCGATTTCGAAGGTACCATTCCGGAAGGCCAGTATGGCGGCGGCCCGGTGATGTTGTGGGACCGCGGCTACTGGGAATCGGATGATCCCGAAGCCGGGTTCAAGAAGGGCGACCTGAAGTTCACCCTGGATGGCGACAAGCTGCATGGAAGCTGGGTCTTGGTGCGGATGCGCGGCGACCGCTTCGGCGGCAAGCGCACCAATTGGCTCCTGATCAAGCACCGCGACGAATACGCCAGCGAGGAGGGGGAAAGCATCCTCGATCAGGACCGTTCTGTCGCTTCAGGCCGCACGATGGAGCAGATCGCAGCAGGCAAGGGCAGGGCGCCGAAGCCGTTCATGCTGGCGAAGAATGGCCGCGCGAGGGCGAAGGCCGATGCCGTCTGGCAATCCAACCGGGAGGAGACCAGCTCGGCGCGTCCGAGGACGAAAGCGCCGGCGCCCAAAACGCTGGTATCCAAATCGCGCGCCTCCGCCAAAGCCGAGATAAAGAAGATCGAGGCGAAGAAGGTCGAGGCGATGCCCGACTTCGTCGCGCCGGAGCTCTGCACCGCGGTCGATCGTCCGCCCGGCGGTGCGGGCTGGTGCCACGAAATCAAGTTCGATGGCTACCGCGTGCAATTGCGCGTCGAGGACGGCGAGGCCACGCTCAAGACCCGCAAGGGTCTCGACTGGACCGACAAGTTTAGCGCCATTGCCAATGAGGGCGGCAAGCTGCCGGATATTATGATCGACGGCGAGATCGTCGCGCTGGACAAGGACGGCACACCGGATTTCTCGACGCTGCAGGCGGCGATCTCGGACGGCAAGACCGACGATCTGATCTTCTATGCCTTCGACCTGCTTTTCGCCGAGAATGAGGATCTGCGTGCGCTGCCGCTCGCCGAGCGTAAGGCGCGGCTGAAGCGGCTTCTGGAAGCACGAAAAGGCAAGGGCAAGCTGATCCACTATGTCGAGCATTTCGAGAGCAGCGGAGATGCGGTGCTGCAGTCGGCCTGCAAATTGGCGCTGGAGGGCATCGTCTCCAAGAAGCTGGATGCGCCCTATCGCTCCGGCCGGTCCGAACTGTGGACCAAGGCGAAATGCCGCGCCGGGCACGAAGTCGTGCTGGGCGGCTGGAAGACCACCAGCGGAAAATTCCGCTCGCTGATGGCCGGCGTCTATCGCGGCGATCATCTCGCCTTTGTCGGGATTGTCGGCACCGGCTTTGGCCAGGACAAGGTCCGCCGGTTGTTGCCGGTGCTGAAGGCGCATGAATCCGATGAGAGCCCGTTCGGCGGCGAGAATGCGCCGCGCAAGACGCGCGATATCCATTGGCTGAAGCCCGACCTCGTCGCCGAGATCGAATTCGCCGGGTGGACCGAGGGCGGCAATATCCGGCAGGCCGCGTTCAAGGGCCTGCGGCAGGACAAGCCGGCCAAGGAGGTGGAGGCCGAAGAGCCGGCCAAGACCGAGATTGCCGAACCGAAGCCGGGCAGGGCTGCGGCGAAAGCTGCGAAATCGGCGGCGGATAAATCCTCTGTCGTCATGGGCGTCGTGATCTCGAAGCCCGACAAGGAGCTGTGGCCCGACGCCTTCGACGGCGAGGCCGTGACCAAGCTCGATCTCGCGCGCTATTTCGAGGCGGTCGCTGAATGGATGATCGTCCATCTCAAGGGCCGACCGTGCTCGATCGTGCGCGCGCCCGACGGCATCAACGGCGAAAAGTTCTTCCAGCGCCATGCCATGCAGGGCATGTCGAACCTGCTGGAGCTCGCAAAGATCTCCGGCGACCGCAAGCCCTATGTGCAGATCGATCGCGTCGAGGGATTGGCAGCGGTTGCGCAGATCGGCGGCCTTGAACTGCATCCCTGGAATTGTGCACCCGATATCTACGATACGCCGGGACGACTGGTGTTCGACCTCGATCCCGCGCCGAACGTCGAATTTTCTGATGTCATCGAGGCCGCCAAGGACATGCGGCAACGGCTCTCAGCCGTCGGGCTCGAGAGTTTCTGCAAGACCACCGGCGGCAAGGGCCTGCATGTCGTGGCGCCATTGCTGTATGGCGCGAAGGACCGCGTGACCTGGAAAGAAGCCAAAGCGTTCGCGCAGGCGATCTGCCAGTGGATGGCCAATGACGATCCCGAGCAGTATCTGCTCAACATGTCGAAGAAGCTGCGCAAGGGAAAGATCTTCCTCGACTATCTGCGCAACGACCGGATGTCGACCGCGGTGGCCCCGCTGTCGCCACGCGCACGTGAGGGCGCCACCGTCTCGATGCCGCTAACCTGGGCGCAGGTGCGCGACGATCTCGATCCGAAGAAATACACGGTGCGCACGGTGCCGTCGCTGCTCACCAGGAGCAAGGCCTGGGATGGCTATGACGATGCCGCCACGTCGATCAAGGCGGCGATGAAGAAGCTGGCGGCGAAGAAGTAGGGTGGGCAAAGCGAAGCGTGCCCACCCTACGATTCTACGAGTCGTCATTGCGAGGAGCGAAGCGACGAAGCAATCCATCGCTCCACGTGCGGAGGTGCACGTGCGGAGAGATGGATTGCTTCGCTTACGCTCGCAATGACGGGAAACGAATCGGCGGATTCGTGTGTGCCTCAGATCCTCCCGAGCAATAGCAGGATCAACAGGATGACGATCACGAGTCCAAGCCCGCCGCCGCCGTAGTAGCCGGTGCCGTAGAACGGTCCGCCGCCGACGCCGCTGAAGCCGCCCAGCAAGAGGATGATCAGAATGATGAGTATGATCGTTCCAAGTGACATATAAGTCTCTCCTCAGCCCGGAGGGCTTGGTTGCTGCGTTCTGCCCTTCTTGAGGAAAACGAACCTAAATCATGAAGGTTCCGGCTTTTGCGCTGCACGTATCGGCCTTCTGTTCGGCGGAGGTGGCACTACATGCAGTTGATCATGGGAGGATTTTTGCAATGTCTGCTCCATTGGTCGTTTCGATTCCGCATAGCCTTGGCCGCGAGGAAGCGATGCGTCGCTTGAAGACGGGACTCTCCCGCGCCGCGAACAGCGTGCCGGTGCTCAAGGTCGACGAGGAGCGCTGGGAGGACAATCGGATGATCTTTCGCGTGCGTGCGCTCGGGCAGGCCGCGACCGGCCATGTCGATGTCAACGAAGATAATGTCAATGTGGAAGTGACATTGCCCTGGCTGCTGCAGCGCTTTGCCGAAGTCGCGCAAACCGCGATCCGCAATCGCGGCCGCCTGCTGCTGACGAAACGCAATTGATGCGTTCAGTCTAAGCGCGGACGCGCTTTCGTGCCGGCCTTGATGCGGCGACGACCTTTGCCTTGAGGGATGCAACAGGCAAATGCCGGAAGAGCGTGGAGAGCCGAAGCTCGTTCTCGCCGGCATCGGTGACGTAGCCCTTGATACTGACCGCGCCGTCAAAAGCGTTCGCGCTTGGCCAGACACGGCCGACTTCGGTCAAAGGCGCAAAGGACTTTGCAGCGACGACGATGACTGCGTCGCGTTCCCATTGTCGCGCAAAGGCGATGACGTGATCGCGGTGTGGTCCGCTCGTCTCCAGCGGCAGATAGTTGCCTTGCGTGAACACGTCCGGTAGTTCGCTGCGAAGCCGCAGCAGGTGCCGGGTCCAGGCGAGCTTCAGCCGACCATCGGGCCATTCCTGCACAAGCCGACCCCAATCCGGCGTGTCGAGCGCGGCAAGCGCGGATGCGCGTGCGGCGAAGTCGACCGGACGGCGATTGTCGGGATCGACGAGGGAGAAATCCCAGAACTCGGTGCCCTCATAGAAGTCGGGCACGCCGGGAAGCGTCGCCTTCAGCGTGAGCTGGCTCAGCGAATTCAGCGCACCCAACAGCGATAGCCGCCGCGCCAATGTTTCCAGCGCGTTCAGGAATTCGGCCGAACGCGAACGGTCGAGAATGCGCTCGAGGAACGTCTTGACCCCGGCCTCATAGGCCTGGTTCGGATTGAGCCAGCTCGTCTCCTGCTTGCCTTCGCGAGAGGCTTTCAGCGCATAGGCCTGCATGCGAGCGAGGAAGTCGGGATCATTAGGCTGCCATGCGCCAAGCAGCGCCTGGTAGAGCATGTACTCAGAGGTCGCCGACGGTGCGCGAAATTCGCCGTCGACCAAAAGATGCGGCGCGTTGAGGACTTTCCAGCGCGATACGGCGCTCGTCCACTCGCCGGGAATTTCCGCCAGCGCCATGATGCGGGTACGGGCGTCCTCGCCGCGCTTGGTGTCGTGGGTCGCGGTCGCGGTCATGCCGTGCGGCGATTCATTGGCGCGCTTGCGCATCATCTGGTGAAATGCGTCGATCGACAACGCTTTTGCGGCAGGATCGCCGCCGACCTCGTTCAGCGCGAGCAGGCGGTGATAGCGGTAGAAGGTGGTGTCCTCCAATGACTTTGCCATCATCGGCCCGGTGAACTGCTGCACCTTCTGCGCAAAGCGCCGGACGCGCGGCGCGCTGTGGGCGGCGCGGCCGGGCTTGATCAGGTCCATGGTCAGCGCGTCCTGGAGGAAATCGAAAATGCCTTCGTCGGCGGCGAACCAGTCGGCGCGCGCCCGCTCGATCGTGTGGGCGATCAATGCGCGATCATGCGGCGTCGGGCCGGAGGCAGTGAGATAAGTGCGATAGACCGGGAAGTGCAGCACGTAAAGCTCGAGCGCCTGTCGCAGGCTGTCGGCGGAAAAATCGCGGGTCGAGTAGTGGCCGTTCGCGATCCGCGCGAGCAGCCGCCACAGCACGGTGAACTCGCTGGTGAGCAGCGTCTCGAGCACGCGGCGCTTTCCCTCTTTCAGCACTGGCGCGAGCCTTGGCGAGCGGTTGCTGATCTGCCGCCAGATCTCGTCGAGCGGCTCCAGGCCCTTGCCTTCGACCAAGGCTTGCGTGATCGCGTTCATCCATTCATAGCCGGTGGTGCCGTGAACGCCGGCAAGCGCGGGCAGCCTCTCGTGCTCGCCGAGGATCTTTTCGATCACCAGATAGAACGGCCGGCCGCCACCTTGCGCATGACGGATCAGGCGGCGCAGCCGCTGGCAATATTGCGCGGGATCGCACAGGCCGTCGATATGGTCGAGCCGCAATCCCTGCAGCTTGCCTTCGGCGATCAACCGCTGCACGAGCACGTGGATCGCCTCGAACGTGCCGGCGTCCTCGACGCGGATGCCGGCGAGGTTGTTGACGTCGAAAAAACGGCGGTAGTTGATGTCGCTGGAGGCGAGCCGCCAATGGCCCAGTTTGTAGTGCTGGCGTTCGAGCAGATGATGCAGCGCGAGCGTTTGCGCCGGGCGGCCTTCGCCGGCGCGATAGGCCGATAGCCCGCGCGTGATAATCTCGGCGGCATCAGCGATCGACTTCAGTTCCGCCTTGAAGGTCGGTGTTTCCTTTCGATTGGGATGCCGAAATCCTGTGTAGCGCGACGCGAGCGCGAGGATATCCTTGCCGGCATCGCTCTCGGCCGCGTCAGCTTCGCGCACGATCGTTCGCAGCACTTCGCCGTAGCGCTCCGGCGCGATCGGCAGGCGATGCTCGAAATACCAGGCGGAGAAGCTGCCTTCTTCGGCATCGTAGCGCAGCTCGATCTCGCCGCGCTCCAGCGCCTGCCCATAGGACGAGCCGAGGATCGGCAGCAGCACGCCGCCGCGGGCGCGGTAAGGCAATTGCTCCCAGTCGATGTCGAAGGAGGCCGCGTGCGGCGAGGTGGGTCCCCACTCGAGCACGTCGAGCCACCAGGGATTGTCATCGAAATGCACGCCCACATGATTGGGAACGAAGTCCAGGATCAAGCCGATATCGTGCTGCTTCAGCGCCGCATTCAAGCGCTCGAACCCGGCTTCGCCGCCGAGTTCCGGATTGAACTTGGTGTGATCGACGATGTCGTAGCCGTGGGTCGAGCCCTTGCGCGCCTTCATGAAGGGCGAGGCATAGAGATGCGTGATGCCGAGCGCCTTGAGATAGGAGACGACTTCGGCGGCGGCATCGAAGTCGAAATCGGCGGTGAGCTGCAACCGATAGGTCGCGATCGGAATCGCGGGGGGCATTTCTCTATCCGACGTGCCAGCACACCGACCAAGGAGGGATGTTATCGTCCAACGCACTGCCCCAGATCAAAGTTCCCGCAGGCCGGTCTTTTGGCGCCGCGATCTCGCGGTCCCCGAGATTGGCAGTCAGCGATAGCCGCCGGCCTTCGCCCATGCGCCAATGTGCCGTCAGCAGGCTGTTGTCTGCATGCGCGTTGCCGAAGCTGGCGCCGGCAAGCCGCGGCGTGATTTCGCGGTGGCGGATCGCAAGCAGGTTCCTGACCAGCGCCAGCCGCGTCCTTCCCGGCTCGCGGTCGCACTCGGTCCAATCCAGCACGGCCGATTGAAAGGTCGATTGCTTCAGCGGATCGGGAACCTCGTCGCCATATTTGGCGTAGGCCCAGGCATATTCTTCGCGCCTTCCTTTGCGGACGGCGTTGGCGAGATCGCCGTGGAAATCGCAGAAGAACGGAAATGGCGCCTTCGAGCCCCATTCCTCGCCCATGAACAGCATCGGCGTCATCGGCGCCAGCAGCGTGATCGCGAGCGCGGCCTCGATGGCCCTGGGATCGGCGAGGCTCTCCAATCGGTCGCCGAAGGGGCGATTGCCGATCTGGTCGTGGTTCTGCAGGAAGTTGACGAAGCAGGTCGGCGACAGCGCGCCGCTCGGCTCGCCGCGGCGGATGCCGCCCCAGAAGGCCGAGACCTCGCCCTGGTAGACGTAGCCGGACGCGAGCGCCCGGGCGAGGTCGCTGCGCGGTGAACTCTGGTAGTCGCCGTAATAGCCTTGCGCCTCGCCGGTCAGCATCACGTGCCAGACGTGGTGATAGTCGTCGTTCCATTGCCCACGATATTTGCCGCGCGGCGGGTCCTCGGTGGCGTCGAGCAGGCTGGCGCGATTATCGCTGTTCTCGAGCACCATGTTGACGTGCCGGCCGGTCTCCGCCGCAAGCTTGCCGACGGCGACGCTGAGATCATGCAGGATCGGGATTTCGCCAGCCTCCACGATGGTGTTGACGGCGTCGAGCCTCAGGCCGTCGAAGCGGTAGTCGCGCAGCCAATGCACCGCGTTCCCGATCGCGAAGTCGCGCACTTGCTTGGCGCGATAATCGATCGCGCTGCCCCAGGGCGTGTGCGCGTCAGTGAAGAAGTTGGGCGCATAGCGGCCGAGATAATTTCCTTCGGGGCCGAAATGATTGTAGACGACATCTAACATCACCATCAGCCCGCGCTGATGGGCGGCGTCGATCAGCGCCTTCAAATCCTCCGGCCGGCCATAGGCGCTGTCGGGCGCGTACCACAAGACGCCGTCATAGCCCCAGTTGCGAGTGCCAGCGAAATCGGCGAGCGGCATCAATTCCAGCGCGGTGATGCCGCACGCGACGAGATGGTCGAGCCTGTCGATGATCGCGCGATAGGTGCCCTCTGATGTGAAGGTGCCGACATGCGCCTCGATGACAACAGCCTCACGCCACGGCCGCCCGCGCCAGTCGGTGGCGCGCCACGGGAAGGCGTCGTGATCGATCACCTCGCTCGGGCCGAAGACGTCGTCGGGCTGGAACGCGGAAGCGGGGTCGGGGACATCGATCTCGTCATCGATGCGGAATTTGTAGCGCGCACCGGCCGCGACGCCGGGAATTTCGCCGGTGAACCAGCCATCGTCGCCGCGGCTCAGCGCATGCGGCTTGTCGAGCAGCACGTCGACGCGCTTGGCCGCCGGCGCCCACAGGCGGAACAGCGCGCCGTCCTTCGTCAGCAGCGGGCCGAAGTGCCGCTCATTCATGCCGAGCCCGCAAAGGCGAGCACCGAGCGGGGAGGCGCCTTGGTGTCGGCGCCGGATGCGAAATCAACGGGCATCTGCTTGTTCTCGGTGGTGTTGAGCACCTGGCGCCAATTCCTGTATTCGGGCATGACTGGCATCTTGAACGCGATCTCTTCCGGTGCGGCATTCAGCACAATAAAGATCGGCGCGTGCCCTGGTTCCATCGGTCCGAGCACATAAGAGAGAAAACGCCCCTCAGGAAAATTCCAGTCGGACTCCTTCATGTCTTCCGCCGCCGGCGTCAGCCACAATACGCCGTAGGAGCCGTCGGCGCGGCGGCCGTCCAGCCAGCGTTGCGAGCGAAGCTGGGCGAACCTGCGGCGCAGCCCGGTCAAATGGCCGATGAAGTCGGTGAAGTCCTCGGTGTCGTCGCCGAAATTGTCCCAATTGACCCAGCCGACCTCGTTGTCCTGGCAGTAGGCATTGTTGTTGCCGTTCTGCGAATTGCTGACCTCGTCGCCGGCGAGCAATAGCGGCGTGCCTTGCGCCAGCAAGAGGCTGGCGAGCTGGTTCTTCCGCAACTGGCGGCGCAGCGCGATGATGTCAGGATCGTCGGTCGGGCCTTCGACGCCGCAATTGTTGCTGTGGTTGTCGTTGGAGCCGTCGCGATTGTCCTCGCCGTTGGCTTCGTTGTGCTTCTGGTTATAGCTGAAGAGGTCCATCAGCGTGAAACCGTCGTGCACGGTGATGTGATTGATGCTGGCGCGCGTCGCGCGGTTGTCGTGATTGAACAGGTCCGATGACGCCGTCATGCGGCGCGAAACTTCGCCGATCAGGCTGCCTTCGCCGCTCCAATAGCGCCGCATGGCGCTGCGATAGCGGTCGTTCCATTCCGACCATTGCGAGGTGAACGCGCCGACTTGGTAGCCGCCAAGGCCGAGGTCCCAGGGTTCGGCGACGAGCTTGACGGTGGCGAGCACCGGATCCTGCCTGACCGCGGTGAGGAAGGACGCGCTGCGGTCATAGCCGTTCGGTTCGCGCGCCAGGGTGGTCGCGAGATCGAAGCGGAAGCCGTCGACATGGCAGACCTCGACCCAATAGCGCAGCGAGTCCATCACCATCTGCAGCACGCGCGGATGGGTGAGCCTGACCGAATTGCCGCAGCCGGTGAAGTCGTCGTAGTAGCGCGGATTGTCCGGCTTCAGCCAGTAATAGGAGGCATTATCGATACCGCGGAATGACAGCGTCGGGCCCATATGGTTGCCCTCGGCGGTGTGATTGTAGACGACGTCGAGCATCACCTCGATGCCCGCATCGTGCAATCGCGCCACCGTGGTGCGGAAGGAATCGAGCGCATTATCCTGCGCGTAGCGCGGCTCCGGCGCGAAGAAGGCGAAGGTGTTGTAGCCCCAGTAATTGACGAGCTTCTTCTCGACCAGGATGCGGTCGTCGATCAGGCCGTGGATCGGCAATAGTTCGATCGTGGTGACGCCGAGCCGCTTGAGATGGTTGATCATCGCGGGCGAGGACAGTCCGCCATAGGTGCCGCGCAGGTTCGGCGCGACGTCCTCGCGCTTCTGCGTCAGTCCCTTGACATGCGCCTCGTAGATGATCGTGTCTTCCCAGGGGATGTGGGGACGGATTTCGCGGCGGCCCCAGTTGAAGGTCTCGTCGACGACGACCGCCTTCGGCATGCCGCGGGCATTGTCGCGGCGGTCAAAGGAGAGGTCCTCGCGCGCGCTGCCGGTGCGGTAAGCGAAATGCGCGTCGCTCCACACCAGCCGTCCAGAGAGCCGCTTGGCATAGGGATCGAGCAGGAGCTTGTTGGCATTGAACCTGTGGCCGCGCTCCGGCGCGTAGGGGCCGTAGACGCGATAGCCGTAGAGCTGGCCCGGCGAGACGTCGTTGAGATAGCCGTGCCAGACGTCCTCGGTTCGTTCCGGCAGCACGATGCGTTCGAGTTCGCGGCGGCCCTGGCTGTCGAACAGGCACAGCTCGACCTTCTCCGCGTTCGCGGAGAACAACGCAAAATTGGTACCCCTTCCGTCCCAGCTTGCTCCCAGCCGGGACGACGTTCCCCCAGTCAGTCGCATACGTCAGCTTTCAGGTACGAGGAAGATCGCAGCCAGCGGCGGAATGGTCAGGCTGAGCTCGGGCACGATGCCTTCCAGCGTGACCACCTCGCCGATATTGCCGACATTGCTGCCGCCATAGTGGGAGGAATCCGAATTCAGCACCTCGCGCCATTTTCCGGCAAAGGGCACGCGGACGCGATAATTGTGATAGACGTTCGGCGAGAAGTTGACCACGACCAGGCAGCGCGAACGCGCGTTGTTGCCCTTGCGGATCCAGGCGAACACGTTGTGGTCGGCGTCATCGGTGATGACCCATTCGAAGCCGGCCGGATCGCAATCCAGTTCATGCAGCGCCGGCAGCGCGCGATAGAGCCGGTTGAGATCGCGCATCAGCGCCTGCACGCCGGCATATTTCGGCTGCTCGAGCAGATGCCAGTCGAGCGAATGTTCGTGCGCCCACTCGCGCTCCTGGCCGAACTCGCAGCCCATGAACAACAGCTTCTTGCCGGGATGGCCGAACATGAAGCTGTAATAGGCGCGCAGGTTCGCGAAACGCTGCCATTCGTCGCCGGGCATGCGGCCCAGGATCGAGCGTTTGCCGTGCACGACTTCGTCATGCGAGAGCGGCAGGATGAAGTTCTCCGAGAAAGCGTAGTGCAGGCCGAACAGGATGTCGCCGTGGTGATATTTGCGGTGAACAGGCTCCTTGCCGATGTAGCGCAAGGTGTCGTGCATCCAGCCCATGTTCCACTTGTAGCCGAAGCCGAGCCCGCCGAATTCGACCGGGCGCGACACCTGCGGCCAGGCGGTCGATTCTTCCGCCGCGGTCGTGGCCTGCGGGAAGCGCCCGAACAGTTCGGTGTTGAAGCGGCGCAGGAAGTCGATCGCCTCCAGGTTCTCGCGGCCGCCATATTTGTTCGGGATCCAGCCGCCCGGAGGGCGGCTGTAATCGAGATAAAGCATGGAGGCGACCGCATCGACGCGCAGGCCGTCGATGCCGTAGCGGTCGAGCCAGAACAGCGCGTTCGAGACCAGGAAATTGGTTACCTCGGTGCGCCCGTAATTATAGATCAGCGTGCCCCAGTCGAGATGGCGGCCCTGCAGCGGGTTGGCGTGCTCATAGAGCGCGGTGCCGTCGAAATGGCCAAGGCCGTGCGGATCGTCGGGGAAGTGTCCGGGCACCCAGTCGAGCAGCACCCCTAACCCTTCGCGATGACAGGCATCGACGAGCGCGGCGAAGTCGGCAGGCGAGCCGAACCGGCTGGTCGGCGCGAACAGACCTGTTGGTTGATAGCCCCAGGAGCCGTCGAACGGATGCTCGCTGACGGGGAGGAATTCGAGATGGGTGAAGCCCATGTCGCGCGCATAGGCAGGAAGCTGCTCGGCGAGCTCGCGATAGGTCAGCCACTCATTGTTGCCCTTGCGCCGCCATGAGCCGAGATGGACCTCGTAGATCGAGATCGGCGCGCCAATGGCGTTGATGCCCGACGGCGCCGCCTGTGGACGCGGGATGTGGTCGAGGTCGACCACGATCGAGGCGGTCTTCGGGCGCAGCTCCGCGCCAAACGCCATCGGATCTGACTTCAGCGGCAGATGCTGGCCGTTGGGGCCGATGATGTCGAACTTGTAGTGGTCGCCGGCGCGGGCATGCGGGATGAACAATTCCCAATAACCGACGCCGCGGACCCGCATCGGATGCCGCCGCGCGTCCCAGAAGTTGAAATCGCCGACCACGCTGACCCGCCGCGCGTTCGGCGCCAGCACCACGAACGCGATGCCGTCGACGCCGTCAAGCGTCATCGGATGCGCGCCGAGCTTGTCATAGATGCGCTGGTGGGTGCCTTCGCCAAGCAGATAGAGGTCGAAGTCACTGAGGACCGGCGGGAAGCGGTAGGGGTCGTCGAGATCGACGACATTGTCGCCGAAGCGGGCGCGGAGCTGGTAGCGCCGCGAGCCGTTGGGCAGCGCGCCGGCGAACAGGCCGGCATCATGGATGCGCGCGAGCGGTGCGGTCTCACCATGCTCGCCGATCGCTTCGACCTTGGACGCTTCCGGCAGGAAGGCGCGCACGACGCTCTGGTCGCCCTCGGAGTGGAGCCCGAGATAGCGGAAGGGATCGGAATGGCGACCTTCGATGATCGCGTAAGCTTCAGCAGGCAATCTGGTCATTGCGGCTCATGCGGTTGTTGCGCCAGGATGCGGAGCATCCCGGTCAGCGGGACGCGCAGCCAGTCGGGCCGGTGCGCCAGCTCATATTCGATCTCGTAGAATGCTTTCTCAAGCAGGAAGAAGTTGAGCAGCCGCTCCGCGGCTTCGGGATCGGCCGGCCACAAGGGCTGGCCCGCCATGGTCTCGCGATAGGCGGCCAGGAATGTTGCGGTAGCCCGGTCCCGCCAGTGGGCGAGCGCCAGCGCGAGCTTGCCCTGCTCGTCGGGGGCGACCTTCAGCGCCCGATCGAGCGCAGCGGTGACGGAGTAGTCGATCGAGCGGACCAGGCCGGCGACATCGCGCGCCGCCGGGGCCTTGCGCCGTCGCTCAGTGATGCTCCGTCGCGGCTCGCCCTCGAAATCGATGATGAAGATGTCGTCCTTGACGATCAGCATCTGGCCGAGATGGAAGTCGCCGTGATGGCGGATGTTGAGGCCGTCGATGTCCCCGGGGAGCAGCGCCTTCAGCCGGGCCGGCAAGCTATCCTGCTGCGCCAGAAACTGCGCCACCAGCGGGCGATCGGCCTCTTTCAGCGTATCCCGCCGCTGCGTCAGTGTCTCGAAGACGCGATCGGCACGGGCCAGGATGTCGTCGGTCCAGCGCTGCACGTCTTCCGGCCTGGTCGGTTCCGGGACGAACTCGGGCAGGTCGCGGTTGCTCGCCAGCGCAATGTGCAGTTCGGCGACCCGTTTTCCCGTTTGCGCCATGTAGCGCAGATAGGAGATCTGCTGTTCGCTTTGCTTCGTCTCATGGTTGGTCGCGAGCAGCCGCTGCTCCTCGACGAAGCGGTCGAGATAGGCTGATGTTACGGTCCATGCCTCGCCCTGGTTGGTGACAAAGGCGTGGACGATGCCGATCGCGCTGCGCTTCTCGCCCTCGACAAGCTCGACCGTGCCGAGCAGCGCCGGCGTGTTGGCGAAGCCTGCGACGTCGGTGAGGAAGCGTCCCATCTCGATCTCCGGATTGATGCCGGGCTCGAGCTTGCGATAGATCTTGACGACGTAATCCTCGTCGACCAGCGCGGTGCTGTTGGACTGCTCGGTCTCTACGGCGCGGATGCGCTGGGGCTGCTTGATCGGCTTGTCCGTGAAGCGGCTGGTCGGGCGGAATTCGAGGCGTAGCGCGATGCCCAGCTCCTCGTCCTCGACCGTCAGCGATTGCGCCAGATTGCGGAGCAACAGTGCGATGAAGATCTCATCGGTCGCGACGTCGAGCAGCGTGCCTTCGCGCGCGCCCTGCCGTACCGCGGCAAGTGCGCGCGGATTGTAGCGCTCGCGGTCGAAGCGCACCCATTCGATCCGGATCGGCAACACGTAGCGTGAGGTGGCGCTGCGCTGCGTCGTCTGGAAGAAAGTGAGCCAGGGGCGGTTGTCGCCGATGTCGCAGAAGGGAATGGCGGAGACGAGCTGCGGCTGGATCGCTTTCGGCAAGCTCTCGGGATACCAGCGCGCCCGCGACAGGTGGCCCGGCAGCACGTCGCGCTCGAACACGCCGCGGGCGCGCGCCAGCGACACCCAGGTCGAATTCAGCGGCACGACCAGCGTCTCGAATTCCGGCACTGCGCGCCGCGGCATGGCGATGGTCTTGTCGGGCTCCTGGAGCTGGAACCAGTAGAAGCCATACGGCGCCAGCGTGACCATATAGGGCAGTTCGCCGATCGTCGGGAAGCGCGTGCGGCCGAGCATCTCCAGCGGAATGCGTCCCTTGAAGGCGGAAAGGTCGAGCTCGGTCGCCTGCGCCGAGCGCGACAGGTTGGCGACGCAGAGAATGACCTCGTCCTGATACTGCCTGACATAGGCGAGCACCGAGCGGTTCTCGGGGCGAATGAAGGTCATGGAGCCGCGGCCGAAGGCCAGCGTCGACTTGCGCACCGCGATCAGCCGCTTGGTGGCGCTGAGCAGCGATGACAGGCTGCGCGACTGCGCTTCCACGTTCACGGCCTCATAGCCATAGACGGGGTCCATGATCATGGGCGCGTAGAGTCTGGCCGGGTCGGCGCGGGAGAAGCCGCCATTGCGGTCCGGGCTCCATTGCATCGGCGTGCGGACGCCGTTGCGGTCGCCGAGATAGATGTTGTCGCCCATCCCGATCTCGTCGCCGTAATAGATGATCGGCGTGCCCGGGAACGAGAGCAGCAGCGAGTTCATCAGTTCGATCTTGCGCCGGTCATTGTCCATCAACGGGGCGAGGCGGCGGCGAATGCCGACATTGATGCGGGCGCGGGGATCGTTGGCATAGGTCGACCACAGATAGTCGCGCTCGACATCGGTGACCATTTCCAGCGTCAGCTCGTCATGATTGCGCAGGAACAGCGCCCATTGGCAACTGGCCGGGATATCCGGCGTCTGCCGCAGGATGTCGGTGATCGGAAAGCGGTCCTCCTGCGCGATCGCCATGTAGATGCGCGGCATCAGCGGGAAGTGATACGCCATATGGCATTCGTCTTCGCGGCCGAAATATTCCTGCACGTCCTCCGGCCATTGATTGGCTTCGGCGAGCAGGACCTTGCCCTTGGCGTAGGTGTCGAGCTCGCGCCGCAGCAATTTGATGATGGCGTGCGTCTCGGGGAGGTTCTCGTTATTGGTGCCTTCGCGCTCGCAGAGATAGGGGATGGCATCGAGCCGGAATCCGTCGACGCCGGTGTCGAGCCAGCGCTTCATCACCTGCACGATGGCGCGCACCACGCGCGGGTTGTCGAAGTTCAGGTCCGGCTGGTGCGAGAAGAAGCGGTGCCAGTAGAACTGGCCCGCTTCCGGGTCCCAGGTCCAGTTCGACTTCTCGGTATCGGTGAAGATGATCCGCGTGCCCTGGTATCTCTGGTCGGTGTCGCTCCAGACATACCAGTTGCGCGCGCTCGAGCCGGGATGGCTGCGGCGCGCGCGCTTGAACCAGGCGTGCTGGTCGGAGGTATGGTTGATGACGAGCTCGGTGATGACGCGTAGGCCGCGCTTCTTGGCTTCATGGATGAAGCGCTTGAAGTCCTTCATCGTCCCGAAATCGGGATTGATGTCGCCGTAGTCGGCGATGTCGTAGCCGTCGTCGCGTCCGGGGGACGGATAGAACGGCAACAGCCACAGCGTGGTGACGCCGAGATCCTGCAGATAACCAAGCTTCTCGGTCAGCCCTGCGAAATCGCCGATGCCGTCGTTGTTGCTGTCGGCGAAGGCCTTGACGTGGAGCTGGTAGATGATGGCGTCCTTGTACCAGAGTTCGTCCGCCGTCTCGGTGGCCACCAGTTCCTTCGTCTCGACCGCTGAAAGCACGTTCATGGCACCGCCCCCTTCAGGCCAGGCAGCGGAACAGCACCGCCGGATCGCGCATCGGATCAATCCGCACCCGGATGCCGCCCCAGTCGAGTGCGTAGCGTTCGCCGGTGATGAGGTTCTCGACCGCGGAGACATGGCGGCGCTCGTCGCCGGCACCTAGCTGGACGTCGCCGAGCGGCAGCCAGACTTCATGGGCGTCGCGCGACAGTGCAATCGCGACCGCAACCGTGTTGCTCCCATCGACGGCTTCCTTGACGAACCCGATCACATTGCTGTCCTCGATGGGCAGGAAACGCAGATTGCTGGTCTGCTGCAGCGCTGCGTTGGCGCGGCGCGCCAGGTTGAGGTCGCGGATATAGGGCTTGATGTTGCCGGGCTGGTCCCAGTCACGCACCTTGATCTCGTATTTCTCGGAATCGAGATATTCCTCCCGCCCGGGGATCGGCACGTGCTCCAGCAATTCGAAGCCGTTGTAGATGCCGTAGGTGCCGGACAGCGTCGCCGCCAGCGCCACGCGGGACTTGAACATCCAGGGCTCGCCGCCCTGCAGATGGAAGGGCAGGATGTCGGGCGTGTTGACGAAGAAGTTCGGCCGGTAGAAGTCGTGTTCGGGATAGCCGGTCAGCTCGATCAGGTATTGCTCCAGCTCCCAGCGCTGAGTGCGCCAGGTGAAGTAGGTGTAGGACTGGGTGAAGCCGAGTTTTGCCAAACCCTTCATCAGCTTCGGCCGCGTGAAGGCCTCGGCAAGGAAGATCACGTCGGGATGGTGCAACTGCACCTGGTGGATCAGCCATTCCCAGAACGGGAACGGCTTGGTGTGGGGATTGTCGACGCGGAAGATCTTCACGCCCTGGTCGACCCAGAACAGGATCACGTCCCGCAGCGCGTTCCACAGCGAGCCTGAATCCTCACAGCCGAAATCCGGGTTGACGATGTCCTCATATTTCTTCGGCGGATTCTCCGCATAGCGCATCGAACCGTCGGGGCGCTTCTTGAACCATTGCGGATGTTCCTTCAGCCAGGGATGGTCCAGCGAACATTGCACCGCGAAGTCGAGCGCGACTTCCATGTTGTGTTCTTTGCATGCCAGGACAAAGGCGCGGAAATCCTGCAGCGTCCCCAATTCCGGATGGATGGCGTCATGACCGCCTTCGGCCGAGCCGATCGCGTAGGGGCTGCCGGGATCGCCGTCCTTGGCGGTCACCGCATTGTTGCGTCCCTTGCGGTTGATCTTGCCGATCGGGTGGATCGGCGTGAAGTAGACGACGTCGAACCCCATCGCCGCGATGTCGGGCAACCGATCGATGCAGTCGCGGAAGGTGCCGTGCTGGCCGGCCACCTTGCCCTGGCTGCGTGGAACCATCTCATACCAGGAGCCGAAGCGTGCCCGCGGCCGGTCGGCGACGAACGGGAAAAGCTGTGAGCGCGTCAGGTCGGGCCGCGACTGGCTTTCGGCCATCGCGTCCTGCAATTCGGGTGTGAGCAGCGGCGCCGGATCGCCGGTCTGGAGGTAGGTCTCGCACTGCTTGAGGATGACGGCCGCAGCCGCTCGTCCGCCGGCCTGCGCCTTGGTCAGCATGCCCGCGCCTTCGATGGCATCGAGTGTCACATCAGTGCCGGCCTTCTGCTTCAGCTCAAAGCCGTGGCGCCAGGTGGCGAATTCGTCGGTCCAGGCCTCGATCGCATAGAAATAGCGGCCGGGTGTGTCGGGGGCGAAGGAGCCAAACCAGCGGTCGTTGCCATGCATGGTCATCGGCTCGCGCCGCCACTCGTGGTCGAGCTCGCCGCGCCAAATCAGTTCGGCGGCGACGATATCATGCCCGTCGCGGTAGACGTCGGCCCAGACCTCCACGCGCTCCCCCGCGATGCGTTTCACGGGGAAACGGCCGCCGTCGATCAGCGGATAGACGTCTTCGATATGAAAAGTGCCGGCGGCACTCTCGACAGTTTGAGCAGTTTTGTTCACGGTGATGCCGCCATTGACAAGGAAATGACGCCCCCGTTGCGTGAAGGATACGCTCCGGACTGATATAGAAAGCCGCTCATGGGACATTGGTTCCCATGGAACGGCTGGGAGGACAGCGAGTTAAACATCATCTATCCCCTTCCTGCATCTACATAATTTCGTGACCCGCGCTTGCTGGGTTGCGTGCAAAGCGCGTGCCGAATGGACCCCTACGCCAAAGCCAGAGACCTCGGAATTACGACCGAATATATCGACGGTCAGGGCCACCGCCGTGTGACAGACGCGGCTGCGTTGAAAACGATCCTCGACGCCTTGCCGCCGCGCGAGCCGCGCCGGTGGATCGAACAGCCTGTTGTCGTGCGGCGCGGTCGCCCCGCGCCATCGGAGCTTTCGATGGACGCCAAGTTGCCGGTCGGATGGACGATTTCCGCCGGTGGCAAAATGATGGCGAAGGGTGAGGCGGGCGACCGGACGATATCCTGGCCGCAGGATCTGCCGGTCGGGGTGTACCAGTTGCGCCTGAACGACGCTGCCGGATCCACCGAAGAGCTGCCGCTGATTGTCGCACCGGAACGCGCCTTTGGCGGCGATTTCGCCCGCTGCTGGCTGCTCGCGGTTCAGCTCTACAGCGTGCGTTCCGCGCGCAATTGGGGAATGGGCGATTTCACCGACCTGCGGGGCTTGATCGAACTCGCCCATCAATTGGGTGCCGGTGGTGTCGGACTTAACCCGCTGCATGCGCTGTTCGATGACCGCCCCAGTGATTGTAGCCCCTATTCGCCGAACAGCCGGCTGTTCCTCAACGCGCTCTATGTCGACGTTGAGAAGCTGCCGGAATTCCGCGCCGACCCCAGCGCGAAGGACAAGCTCGCACAACTGCGCGCCGGGGACATCGTCGACTATCGTGCGGTTGCGGCGTCAAAATGGCAGGCGCTGCGCTCGGCATTTGCCAACTTCAAGGCAAGCCCGACACTCGAGCGCCGGCAGGACTTCGAACGCTTCAGGACCGAGCGCGGGCCGCTATTGTCGCGCTTCGCCTGTTTCGAGGTTTTGCGGAAAAAGTTCAATCAGCCCTGGTGGGAATGGCCCGAGGAATGGCGGCGGCCGGACGATGGCAAGTGCAGCCGCCTGCGCAAGGGCGCCGATTTCGGGATTGAGTTCGTCGAATTCGTGCAATGGAACGCTGACCGGCAGCTTGCGGCATGCAAGGCGCTGGCGCACCAGCTCGGCATGAAGGTCGGGCTTTATCTCGATGTCGCCGTCGGCGTGCAGTCCGACGGTTTCGATGCCTGGAACGAGCAGGGGGCGATCTCGCGCCTGCTCGGCGTCGGCGCGCCGCCGGACCCGCTCAACACCGCCGGGCAGGATTGGGGACTTGCCGGCTTCAACGCCGCCGGCCTCGAAATGCGTTCCTTCGAGCCGTATCGGCAAATGCTGCGCGCCTCGATGCGCCATGCCGGCGCGATCAGGCTCGACCATGTGCTCGGCTTGAAGCGGCTTTATCTGGTGCCGCAAGGCTTCGGCCCGGAGAACGGCGCTTATGTGCAGATGCCGTTCGAGGCGCTGCTCGCCGCGACCGCGCAGGAGAGCGTGGCGCATCGCTGCGTCGTGATCGGCGAGGATCTCGGCACCGTGCCGGAAGGTTTTCGCGAGCAGATGAACGACTGGGGCATCTGGTCCTATCTGGTGATGATGTTCGAGCGCGACGACGGCGGGGCGTTTCGCGGCATCGACCGTTACGCCGCCAATGCGCTCGTCACCTTCAACACCCATGATCTTGCGACCTATGCTGGCTGGCGCTCGTTCAGCGATTTGAAGCTGAAGCGTTCGCTCGGGATCGATCCGGGCGAAAGCGACGAGGCGCGCTGGCGTGCCCTGGGCATGCTGGACGAGCTGCTGCGCCGGAACGGCGTCGACCGCCATGATCTTTATTCGGTGGCCGCTTTCCTCTCCCGGACCAGGTCCCGCCTGCTGACGATCTCGCTGGAGGATTTGCTCGGCCTGGTCGACCAGCCCAACATTCCCGGCACCGTCGACGAACATCCGAACTGGCGGCGGCGGCTGCCGGTGTCGATCGAGCACATCGCCTCCGCCATCGATGTCGAAGCGCTGAAGAACGCCACCCGCGAGCGGTCGTCCACATCAACCTAGAGCATGGTCCGGAAAAGTGGAAACCGGTTTTCCGAAAAGATCATGCTCAAATAAAGAGGGAGCAGTCGCCACCGTGTCTTGCAGGATCGAAGATTACGGACTGATCGGCGACTGCGAGACGGCGGCACTCGTCGGTCGTGACGGGTCGATCGACTGGCTGTGCTGGCCCGCCTTCGATTGCGACGCCTGTTTCGCCGCACTGCTCGGCAACAACAAGCATGGCCGTTGGCAGATCGCGCCGGCCGAGGCCATCATCAAGACCTCCCGCCGTTACCGCGACAACACCCTGATCCTGGAGACGCGGTTCGAGACGGCAAGCGGTGTCGTCGAGCTGATCGACTTCATGCCGCCGCGCGGCAAGGCTTCCGACGTCGTGCGGCTGGTGCGCGGCGTGAAGGGGTGCGTCAAGCTGCAGATGGAGCTGATCATCCGTTTCGGATTGGGCACTGATATTCCCTGGGTCAAGAAGAGCGAGGACGGATCGGCGCTGCTGGCGATCGCCGGGCAGGACATGATCGTGCTCCGCTCGCCGGTCCAGACCCGCGGTCAGGATATGACCACGGTGGCCGAATTCACGGTCGGCGAAGGCGAGACCGTGCCTTTCGTGATGACCTATGGACCCTCGCATCTGCCGGTTCCGGGGCCGATCGATCCCGTGCAGGCCTTGCAGGACACCGAGGCGTTCTGGACTGAATGGTCGAACCGCTGCACCTATGAGGGGTTTGCCCGCAACCTCGTGCTGCGCTCGCTGATCACCCTGAAGGCGCTGACCTTCGCGCCGACCGGCGGCATCGTTGCGGCGCCCACGACCTCGCTGCCGGAGAAACTCGGCGGCCAGCGCAACTGGGACTACCGCTATTGCTGGCTGCGGGACGCGACCTTCACGCTGCTGGCGCTGATGAACTCGGGCTATACCGAGGAAGCGCTCGCCTGGCACAATTGGCTGTTGCGCGCGGCCGCGGGATCGCCGGCCAACATGCAGATCATGTACGGCATCATGGGCCAGCGGCGGCTTCTGGAATGGGAAGCGCTCTGGCTGCCCGGCTATGAGGGCGCGCAGCCGGTTCGTATCGGCAATGCGGCGCATGCGCAGTTGCAGCTCGACGTCTACGGCGAGTTGATCGACGCCTTCCATCAGTCGCGCGTGGCGAAGCTGCAGCTCGACGAGCGGAGCTGGTCGCTGGAATGCACCGTGCTCGAACACCTTGCGGAAGAATGGGACCGGCCGGACAACGGCATCTGGGAGCGTCGCGGCGAGGGCAGGCACTATGTCTTCTCGAAAGTGATGACCTGGGTCGCGTTCGACCGTGGCATCAAGAGCGTCGCACAATTCGGCCTCAAGGCACCGCTCGACAAATGGCTGGTGCTGCGCGAGACCATCCACCGCGACGTCTGTGCCAAAGGATTCGACATCGAGCTCAATTCGTTCGTCGAATCCTATGGTTCGAAACTGCTGGACGCCAGCGTCCTGCTGCTGCCGGCGGTTGGATTCCTGCCGCCGACCGATCCGCGGATCCTCGGCACGCTGGCCGCCACCGAGCAATACCTGATCCGCGACGGCTTCGTCATGCGGCACGACCCGCGCGAAGTCTCCGACGAGAAGCAGCCGATCGAAGGCGCCTTCCTTGCCTGCACCCTTTGGCTCGCCGACGCCTATGTGCTCGCGGGCGAGGTCGGGAAGGCCCAAACGCTGTTCGATCGCGTCATCGCGATCGCCAATGACCTCGGCCTGTTGGCCGAAGAATTCGACGCCATCGCCGGCCGCCAGACCGGCAATTTCCCGCAGGCGCTGACCCATATCGCGCTGATCAACACCGCGCACAATCTGAGCGACGCCAAGCGGGCGGCGGAGAAACCGGCCGTGCAGCGGTCGAAATAGGCTGCCGCCTGGGCCTCCCGCGACGGAACCCGCGGGGTCGTCGATCATTGTTGCAAATATCCAGATCATGATCCGATTGAACGAAATCGGATCATGATCTCATCTCTTTGTTTGAGCATGATCTTTTCGGAAAACCGGTTTCCACTTTTCCGGATCATGCTCTGGTTGGAGGATCGGCAATGGCTCGCCTGTTCGCCGCAGCGTTGTTTGCGTGCTGGCTGTCAGGGCCGGCGTTCGCTGCCGGCCTCGATGTCGCCGCGATCAACAATGCCGGGTACCGGGCTCGCCCCGCGGCCGAGGACAAGGCCGACGCGACAATCATCAAGGCCCAGGTGCTGCTCGAGCGCGCGTTGTTTTCGCCCGGAGAGATCGACGGCAAGTTTGCCGAGAATACGCGGAAGGCGCTGCAGGCGTTCGCGGAAGCCAAGGGCCTGACGTTTCAGAAGACGCTCACCCCGGAGATCTGGGCGAAGCTGAACGAGACCAATCAGGGCGACGTCATCACGAGCTACACGATCTCCCAGAAGGATGTGAAAGGACCGTTTGTCAGGAGAATTCCCGCCAGGCTGGAGGCGATGAAATCGCTGCCGGCGCTCGGCTACAAAAGCGCGCGCGAGGCGCTTGCGGAGAGATTCCACATGAGCGAGGGGCTGCTCGCCCAGCTCAATCCCGGCAAGAAGTTCGACCGGGCCGGCGAGACCATTTTTGTCGTCAACGGTCGCGATCCCCGGCTCAAGCTGAGCGTGGCCCGGATCGAGGTCGACAAGTCGCGGCAGACCGTCAAGGCCTTCGACGGCGGCGGCGCGCTGGTTGCGTTCTTTCCGGCAACCGTCGGCAGCCAGGACAAGCCGACGCCGAGCGGCACGCTCAAGGTGATCTCGTCCGACGCCAATCCCTATTACCGCTACAACCCGGCCTATAGGTTCAAGGGCGTGCACGCCAAGCGGCCGTTCATCATCAAGCCCGGCCCGAACAATCCGGTCGGATCATACTGGATCGGGCTTTCGGGCGAAGGTTACGGAATCCATGGTTCGCCCGAACCCTCGAAGATCAGCAAATCGGAATCCCATGGCTGCATCCGCCTGACCAATTGGGATGCCACGCTGCTTGGTGCGAGCGTCAAGAAAGAGACGCCGGTGGATTTCGTCGAGGGCGCGGACAACAAGGAGAGCTGAGCGGCGATTGCAACGACGGCGCCTCCACAATTACGATGTCGTCCCGGGCTTGACCCGGGACCCATAACCACAGGGCGTTGTTGTGTGCTCCGCCGCAACTGCTTGCTCGCGCCACAACATCTCCCTGTGGTTAATCTCCCTGTGGTAATGGGTCCCTGCTTTCGCAGGAACGACAGCGGTGATGGGGTTGGTCAAGCGGTTTCGTTATAGTTCAATACCATCTCGATCGCCTTGGCGAAGCCGTCGCGCTCGTTGCTGTCGGTCACGAACTTGGCCTGGCTCTTGACCTCATCGGTGGCGTTGCCCATCGCAAACTGAACGCCGCTCCGGGCGAACATCGGCAAATCGTTGCGCATGTCGCCGATGGTCGCCACCGCCTCGGTCGGAATGCCCAATCGTTTCGCCATCGCCTCGACAAAGGTGCCCTTGTCGTGGCCGGGCGGGGTGACGTCGAGATAATAGGTTTGCGAGCGGACGGCGGTCGCCTCGGTGCCGAGCGCCTGCTGCATCGCGGTTTCGCAGCGCGCGAGCAGCGGGGCGTCGGAAGATGCGCCGACGATCTTGCAGGCCTGGTCGAGATAGGGCGTGTAATCCGTGACGATGGTCGGGTCGTGCCGGATGGTGTGCCGCTCGTGCGCGACATATTCGCCGTCGGGATTGGCCGTCAGCCAGCGGTCGTTGGTGAACAGCCAGATGTCGACGCCGAATTCGCGCAGCAGCTCGATGCTTCGCCGCGCGGTCGCCGGCGGGATCAGGTGCTGCTCGACCGGCTTGAGCTGCGGATCGATGATCGAGCTGCCGTTGAAGGCGCCGACCGGCAGCGTGATCGACAGCGGCTCGATCAGGAATCCCATGCCGATCGAGGGACGGCTGGAGACGATGGTGAAGCCGATCCCGGCCGCATGCAGTTTTTGCGCGGCTTCCCGGGCGGCGTCGGTCAAAACCTTTTCCTTGGTCAGCAGCGTACCGTCGACGTCGGAAACGAGCAGGGCGATGCGGGTCATGGGACTACCGGTTTGATTTGGCGGATGATGGCGTCGACGGTGGCTTCGACCGTGGCGTCGATCGAGACGGTGATCGGATGTTCGCTTAGGCTCGGCGGCTCCAGGGTCTGGAACTGGCTCGCCAGGAGGCCCGGCGGCATGAAATGGCCCTTGCGCTGGGCGAGCCGGCCCGCGATCAGCGCCTCGGTGCCGTCGAGGAAGACGATGCCGACGTCACTCCGTCCATGCAGGAGGATCTCGCGGTAGGCATGCTTCAGCGCCGAACAGGCGACCACCACACGCTGGCCTGCCTCGCAGACGCGGTCGATCTCGTCGGCGATCGCCTGCAGCCAGGGGCGGCGGTCGTCATCGGTGAGCGGCTGGCCTGCGCTCATTTTCGCGACGTTGCTTGCGGGGTGAAAGCGGTCGCCGTCCTCGAAACGCCAGCCGAGCCGCCTCGCAAGCGTCTCGCCGATCGTGCTCTTGCCTGAACCGGAAACGCCCATCACGACGAGGGCGCAGAAGGTCGCCGGATCAGCCACTAAAATTCTCCGGCCGCGCCGCCTCGTCGATCAACCAGACCGTCTCGCCGATGGATTGCGCGCGGTTCGCCGGCAGGTTCTCGCCGGACAACGCGCGGGTCAGGATTGCGCGCTTGTCCTTGCCGGCGACCTCGAACAGCATTTCGCGGCAGCAGGACAGCGTTGGCAAAGTCAGGCTGACGCGCGGCACGAACGGTCCGACATTGGCCTTGGGCACGCCGACCACCCATTGGTCGATCACCTCGATCGCGGGGTAGTTCGGAAACAGCGAGGCGGTGTGTCCGTCCGGCCCGATGCCCATCAGCACCAGGTCGAACAGCGGACGGGCTGCGTCGAGCGCCTCCGCGCCGTAGAACGATTTCAGCTCGCGCGCATAGCGTTCCGCCGCTTCATCGGGGCTGGCGGCATAGGTCGGGATCGGATGGATGTGGGGGGCGGGCGCGTAGCGATCCAGGAATGCCCCCCGCGCCATCGCCATGTTGTTCCTAGGGTCGTCGACCGGCACGAAGCGCTCGTCGCCGATGAACCAGTGCACGCGGTCCCACGGGATCCTGGCGTGGTACGGCTCGGTCGCAAGCAATTGGTAAAGCGCTTTCGGGCTCGATCCGCCGGTCAGGCAGATCGCGATCCGGCCGCCGTTCGCGGCCATCCGCGCCAGCACCCGCTCGGCGGCGGCCTTCGCCAGCGCCGCGGGATCGGCGACCACGATGATCTGGCGGCGACCGACGGCGGTCATCGTCAACCCAGCTTTCGCCAGCTACGGCCGTCGCGGGTCAGAAGCGCGTTGGCGGCCTCAGGGCCCTCGCAGCCGGCCTTGTAGGGTTGCAGGCCGGCGCCGCCGGTCTTTTTCCAGGCATCGAGGAAGGGTTGCACGGCCTGCCAGCCGGCTTCGACGCTGTCGGCGCGCTGGAACAGGATGTTGTCGCCGATCATGCAGTCATAGATCAGCGTCTCATAGCCGGTCGACGGCTCAGCCTTGAAGTAATCCTTGTAGCGGAACTTCATCTCGACGCCGTCGATGTTGATGGTCGGGCCGGGAACCTTGGTGTTGAACTGCAGTTCGATGCCCTCGGTCGGCTCCGTGGAGATCACGAGGTAGTTCTGCGAGAGCTGGTCTATCGGCGTGTCGCGGAACATCGCGAACGGCGCCTGCTTGAACTTGATGGCGATCTCGGTGCGCTTGGCGGCCAGGGCCTTGCCGGTGCGCAGATAGAACGGTACGCCGGCCCAGCGCCAATTGTCGATGATGAGCTTGAGCGCAGCATAGGTTTCGGTGGTGCTGCCGGGCTTGACGTCCGCGGTCTTGCAATAGTCCTCGATCGCCGTGTCGCCGATCTTGCCGCCGCGATACTGCCCCCGCACTGAATTGTGCAACGCCTCCTGCTCGCTCTGGATCTGGATCGCGGCCAGTACATTGGCTTTCTCCGTGCGCACCGAATGCGCGTCAAAGCGGATCGGCGGCTCCATCGCGACCAGCGACATCAGTTGGAACAGATGGTTCGGCACCATGTCGCGCAGCGCGCCGGTCGAATCATAGAAGCTGCCGCGATGGCCGACGCCGAGCTTCTCGTCGACGGTGATCTGGATGTGGTCGATATGATTCCGATTCCAGATCGGCTCGAACATGCCGTTGGCAAAGCGCAGCACCAGGATGTTCTGGACGGTTTCCTTGCCGAGATAGTGATCGATCCGGTAGATTTGATGCTCGTCGACGAGCTTCAGCAACTCGGCGTTCAGGTGCTTCGCCGAGTCCAGGTTCGTGCCGAACGGCTTCTCGATCACGATCCGCCGCCAATAGCCGTTCTCCTTCAGCATGCCGGTGCGGGCGAGCTCCCTGGTGATCGGCAGGAAGGCGCCCGGCGGCGTCGCGAGGTAGAACAGGCGGTTGCCGCCGGTGTCACGCGCGGCTTCCGCCTTGTCGAGCTGGACCCGCATCTCGTCGAAGGACGCAGGGTCCTTCGGGTCGGCTTCAACCGCGGTGACGCAGTCGAACAGGCGCTTGGCGATGGCCTCGTCGACCGGGCGGGTTGCGAACTGCCGCAATCCCTTCATCAGGCTTGCGCTCAAATCCGCGTTCGACATGCCGCCGCGGGCAACGCCGACGACGCAGAATTTGTCGGGCAACAGGTTGGTCGCGGCGAGATTATAGAGGGCAGGGATCACCAGCCGGTGCGCGAGGTCGCCCGTGACGCCGAAAATGATGAAAGAGCAGGGGTCGGGTTTCTTTTGCGCGTGACCGTTCGTCATCGTTAAGCCTTCCCTAGCTCTTCTTGGCGCCTTGCGGCGGCTCCCGGTGGCCGCCGAAACCGGCGCGCATGGCGGAGAGAATCTTCTCGGCGAAGGTGTGGTCCTTGCGCGAGCGGAAGCGGGCAAACAGCGCCGCCGTCAGCACTTCCGCAGGCACCGCCTCGTCGATCGCGGCATTGACCGTCCAGCGGCCTTCGCCGGAATCCTCGACGAAGCCGGAATAATTATCGAGGGTGGCGTTCTCGGCGAGCGCGATCGCGGTGAGGTCGAGCAGCCAGGACGGGATCACGCTGCCGCGGCGCCAGACCTCCGCGATATCGGCGATGTCGAGATCGAAGCGGTGATCTGGCGGAAGCGCCTCGCTCTTGGCGTTCTTCAGGATGTCGAAGCCCTCGGCATAGGCCTGCATCAGGCCGTATTCGATGCCGTTATGGATCATCTTGACGAAATGCCCGGCGCCGACGGGGCCGGCATGGATATAGCCCTGTTCAATGCGGGGGTCGCGGCCGTCGCGGGACGGGGTGCGCGGAATGTCGCCGATCCCGGGCGCGAGCGTGCTGAAGATCGGGTCGAGCCTATCGACGACGGATTTCTCGCCGCCGATCATCATGCAGTAGCCGCGCTCGATGCCCCAGATGCCGCCAGAGGTGCCGACGTCGACATAGTTCAGGCCGCGCTCCTTCAGCGCCTTGCCGCGGCGGACGTCGTCCTGCCAGAACGTGTTGCCGCCGTCGATGATGGTGTCGCCCGGCTGCATCAGCCTCGACAGCGCGTCGATCGTCGCCTCGGTGATCTTGCCGGCCGGCAGCATCACCCAGGCGGTGCGCGGCTGCTCCAGCTTGAGCACGAATTCCTCCAGCGAGGCGGAGCCGGCGGCCTTGTCGGCGGCGAGCGTGGCGACCGCCTTCGGATCCTTGTCGTAGACCACGGCGCTGTGGCCGTGGGCCATCAGCCGGCGGACGATGTTGCCACCCATCCGCCCCAAGCCGATCATGCCGAGCTGCATGTTCTCATGTCCTTACTGTTGAGCACGATTCCGAAAACTGGAGCTCGCTTCACCTCCCCCGCAAGCGGGAGAGGGGCGCAGCTCGATCTTGGTCGGTACTCGATCCAATCTCATCCTGCTCTAGTTGAGGGCTTCGTTAAGCGCAGCGTCCAGCGTGGCCAGCGCCGGGCCCAGTCCGCCCTTGAGATGGACGCGGAGCGCGCGCCGGCCGCGTTCGGTCAATACGTCGAAATCGCCGCGCGCCTGCGCCGCCTTGATGACGCCGAAGCTTGCCTTCTGGCCCGGTACCGGCAGGTCCGCGGCATCGTCGGCGGTGATCTGCAGGAACACGCCGCTGTCGGGGCCGCCTTTGTAGGCCTGGCCGGTCGAGTGCAGGAAGCGCGGTCCGAACTCGGCGCAGGTGGCGAGATGCTTGCTGTCGCGCACGGCGAGCCGCATCTTTTGCAGTGCGTCGATGAACGCCTCGTCGCGCTCCATATAGGCGAGCAGGGCGACGTAGTCGCCGCGATGCGAGCGCGACAGGTGAGCCTTCAGCCAGGAGCCGAGCGTGCCGTCGGCGCCGGCCTTGCGCAGCTCGGCGGCGTTGTGCCCGTCGGTGTAGAGGTCGGCCTCGGCGGTGGAGACCACCGGCTGTTCGGCCGGCAGCGATCCGGTCTTCTCGAAGGCTGCGGTCAGTTCACGGGTCTTGATCTTGGCCGCCTCGACATCCGGCTGGTTGAACGGGTTGATGCCGAGCACAGAGCCTGCGACCGCGGTCGCGATTTCGAAGCGGAAGAACTCCTGGCCGATATGGTCGATCGACGGCAGGACGATGCGGGCCATGGGATGGCCGGCCTGCTCCAGCGCGTCCAGCAGGGCGTCATGCTCGGCGTCGTCCTCGCCCTCGGTGCGGAGGTCGATGAAGAAGCGGTCGTCGCCATAGGCACTAGGCTCGCCCAGCGTCTCGCCGTCGACCGGGATCAGGCCCTTGCCGTCCTTGCCGGTGGATTCGGCGATCAACTGCTCGGCCCAGGCGCCGAAATCGGCGATTTTCCTGGACGAGGTGATCGTCACCTTGTCGCGGCCTTCGAGGCCGGCGAGCCCCATCGCGAGCCCGAGCTGTACGCCGGGGTTCTCATGCGGCGGCACGTCGGCGCCGCAGGAGCGCACCATCGACAGCGTATGCTTGATCAGGCTGCGGACATTGAAGCCGGCGGCAGCGGCCGGCACCAGACCGAACGGCGAGAGCACCGAGTAGCGGCCGCCGATCGTGGGCTCGCCGTAGAAGATGCGGGCAAAGCCCTGCCGCTTCGCGGTCTTCTCCAGCGACGAGCCGGGATCGGTCACCGCGATGAAGCGGTGGCCGGCCTTGGCGGCGCCGATCGCCTTGGAGACGCGGTCGAAGAAATAGTCCTTCATCACGTTCGGCTCGGTGGTGCCGCCGGATTTGCTGGAGACGATGAACAGCGTCTTGGAGATGTCGACCGCCGCTTCCATCGCCCGCACCTGCGCCGGGTCGGTGGAATCGAGCACGTGCAGCTTGGGGAAGCCGGTCTTCTTGGCGAAGGTCTCCGCCAGCACCTCCGGCCCCAGGCTGGAGCCGCCCATGCCGAGCACGACCGCGTCGGTGAACTTCTGGCCCTTCACGCGCTCGGCGAAATCCTCATAGTCGGCGACGTCGGCCTTTGCCGGGCTGGTCAGCCAGCCCAGCCATTTGTCCTCATCCTCGCCGGTCCAGACCGATTTGTCCTTGTGCCAGAGCCGGCGGACCTTGGCCGAGGCGCGCCATTCCTCGGTATTCTCTTCGATTGCCTTGGCAAGCTCGCCGCCGACCTTGAGCTGCTGGCCGTCGATGCCGGTGCCGAGCGAGGTCGCGCGCTTGAACGCGACGGCGCCATAGAGCTTGTCGGCGGCATCGGCGAACAGCCTGACGCCGTCCTTGACCAGTTCGGCGGTGATCGCGTCCAGCGAGATGCCGGACTTCTCCAGTTCGTCGAGCACACGCTGCGCGTCCTCGACGTTCTCCTCGAGGCTGTCGCGCACCTTGCCATGGTCGCGGAAGGCGTCGAGCGTCGCCGGCGGCACGGTGTTGACCGTGTCGGGGCCGATCAGCTCCTCGATATAGAGGACGTCGCTATATTCCTTGTTCTTGGTGCCGGTCGAGGCCCACAAGAGCCGCTGCGGCTTGGCACCCTTTGCCAGGAGTTTTTCCCAGCGCGGACCTGCGAAGATCTGCTTGTAATCCCGATAGGCCATCTTGGCGTTGGCGATCGCGACCTTGCCCTTCAGCGACGCCAGCCGCTCCTTCTCGGTGGGATCGTTGGCCTTCGCGATCTTGTCGTCGAGCTGCTTGTCGACGGCGGAATCGATGCGGCTGACGAAGAAGCTCGCCACGCTCGCAATGTGCGATGGGTCGCCGCCGGCGCTCACGTATTTCTCCAGGCCCTTCAGATAGGCCTCCGCCACCTCGCGATAGACCTTTTGCGAGAACAGGAGCGTGATGTTGATGCTGATGCCTTCGCCGATCAGGTGCTCGATCGCGGGCAGTCCCTCCGGCGTCGCCGGCACCTTCACCATCAGGTTCTTGCGCCGCACCTCCTTCCAGAGCCGCTGCGCTTCGGCGATGGTGCCCTTGGTGTCCATCGCCAGATAGGGCGACACTTCGAGGCTGACGAAGCCGTCCTTGCCGTTGAGCTGGTCATAGACCGGTCGCAGCACGTCGGCGGCGTGCTGGATATCCTCGATTGCCAGATGCTCGAACAGTTCGGCGACCGGGCGATCGCCCTTCTTCAGCGCATGGCCGATCGCCCCGTCATATTCGTCCGAGCTGCCGATCGCCTTCTCGAAGATCGACGGGTTGGAGGTGACGCCTTTGACGCCGTCCTCGTCGATCAGCTTCTTGAGGTCGCCTTTGGCGACGAAGCCGCGGGCGAGGAAATCCAGCCATACCGACTGGCCGTGGCTTTCGAGTGTTTTGACGGGGTTCATGATGCCTGTTTCTGCTTGATCGGGTCGGTGGACGGGTTCCCCAGCAGCTTTCTGGGGCGGGACCGGATTGTCAACACGGGGCGGAAAGGGCTGCCTAAGGCGAATATGCGCATCAAAAGGAGACAACTCCACCCGGACCGGTTTGATCCCTTGGATTTGATCCGATGCAACCGCGAACTCTGAACAATTTTATGACGGTGCGGTGCACTGTTCACGGCCTGAGATACAGGTAGCCCTGCGACTGCAACTCGGCGAGGCGGACGACGCCGCCCTTGTCGGCGACCACGAAGCCGGGGAGGAGCTCCTTCAGGCTGACATTCTGCGATTTCATGGTATTGCCGCAGGCGGCAAGCTCGACGCCATCCCCGGAAAACTGCTGGACGCGCCGCGACAGGTCGGGATTGGCGGCGGCCGAATGGAAGGCGCGCAGCGCCGGTCCGTGGACCACCAGCGCAATGGTAACATTCTCGGGCCCGCCGACGCCGTCGAAATGGTTCTGGATGTTGCCGAGCACAAAGTTGACCTTATCGAGGTCGCTCGGCTGATAGACCACCTTGAGCTTGGCGAGAGGCGATGGCGCCTCGGTGGCGGCGCGGGCGCGTGAGCCGGCAAGGGCGCCTAAGCCTGACACCACGCCCCACAAGATGCTGCGTCGATGCATGGCACCCTCCCTCGATTGAGTTGGCTGGCCGACGAGCGTATGATCCACTTCGCGAGCGTATCATTTGTGTCTGATGGCGGCGAGTTCCCGGCGGTCGGTCACAAGCTCGGCACATTCTTCCGCGTCTGCGCGATCGACGCGAAAGATCTTGTCGTCCGCGCCGGCGATGAGCGCGTCTTCGGCCTTTTGGTCCGGCTTGTCGCGATTCCAAATCCTGATCCGCTCAAGGCGGATGATGGTGGGCTTGTCGTCTTTCGACAGTGCCACATTGATGCCGCCACCTTCACAATCGACGCCGCAGCCGAAACGGATTTCGTTGCTCGCGTCCTCTGTGACAACATGGCCGCAAAAGCTGCTGGAGTCGAAATTGCCGGTGCGGTGACGGTACTTAATTCCAAGGCGGAATGAGTAGCTGGTGGTTTTTTCCTCCCGCGCGCTCTCCGCCGTCACCAACAGTTTCATCGCGCTGACTTTCTGCTTCGGATGTTGCGCCAGATGACTGGCGTCATAACGGCGCACGAAGCAGGCGTAGGTCTTTTCGGCGAGCGGGCCTGCGAATATCCTGTTGTCGAAAGTTGCGGTCTTGGCGCTGTCGACGCCATCTTCGGCGTGACTGTGGCTAATTCCCGCGAGCATTGCGGCTGCGACAACTAGATGAACGGAGAATAAAATACGCTTCATGATCTGTTCAGCGAACGCAAGCGATCTATATGAAATGATACACGCCACCTCGATCGACGCGCCGACGATGCCGCGTCACGATGTGCTGACGGGTTTGACTTAGTCGCGGCAGAAGCCGGATGCGTTCAAACCTGTGGCAGTTCGTGGGCGTGAAGGAGCTGCGCGATGGCAGCCGAAAGGCGGTCAGAAAGGCATTTGCTGATGGCAGGGAAGCCTGGTCTTTGTCGGTCCTCCGGTAGAATCACGGATGTGGCGGACCAGCTACATGGTCAAGAAAGTAAATGACAAATCGCGTTTTTGATGAACTATTAGGCTGGCTGCTTGTTGATAAGGCAGCGGCTGCTTGCGCCGCGCATTGCGGAAGGGAGGCTGGCGAGTGTCCAATAGCTCCAGCATGCCGACCGTGATTCGAGGAACGTTTCGGCAAACCGGCTCGTTCTCGTAAGGCGGCGCAACATACCGTGGAGAGGGATCATGTACAACGATTCTCTGTTCAACGCTTTCGCTAGGTCGTTCGAGGCTCGAAGCCAGAGCGATATGTCGATGGCTGAATATCTCGAGTCGTGTCGAAGTGATCCGATGCGATATGCGAATGCGGCAGAACGACTACTGGCTGCGATCGGCGAGCCTCAGATGATCGACACGGCCAAGGACCCTCGCCTTGGCCGTATCTTTATGAACCGCACGATGCGCACCTATCCGGCATTCGCGGGCTTCTACGGCATGGAAGATACGATCGAGCGGCTCGTCGGCTTCTTCCGTCACGCCGCGCAAGGCTTGGAAGAGCGCAAGCAGATACTCTATCTGCTCGGACCGGTCGGCGGCGGCAAGTCATCGCTCGCCGAGCGGCTCAAGGCATTGATGGAAGTGCATCCGATCTACGTGCTGAAAGCCGGCGACGAGCTGAGCCCGGTCTTCGAAAGCCCGCTCAGCCTGTTCGATCCGGATCAGCTCGGGCCAATGCTGGAGGAGAAGTACGGCATTCCGCAGCGGCGCCTCACCGGGCTGATGAGCCCGTGGTGCTATAAGCGGCTCGAAGCTTTCGGCGGTGACATCTCGCAATTCCGCGTCGCCAAGATCCAGCCCTCGCGGCTGCGGCAGATCGCGGTCTCCAAGACCGAGCCCGGCGACGAGAACAACCAGGACATCTCCTCGCTGGTCGGCAAGGTCGATATCCGCAAGCTCGAGACCTACGCGCAGAACGATCCCGACGCCTACAGCTATTCGGGCGGACTCAATCGCGCCAATCAGGGCATCCTCGAATTCGTCGAGATGTTCAAGGCGCCGATCAAGATGCTGCATCCGCTGCTCACGGCGACGCAGGAAGGCAACTATATCGGCACCGAGAATATCGGAGCGATCCCGTTCGGCGGCATTATCCTCGCACACTCGAACGAGGCGGAATGGCAGAGCTTCAAGGCCAACAAGAACAATGAGGCCTTCATCGACCGCATCTGCGTCATCAAGGTGCCTTACTGCCTGCGGGTCACCGAGGAGCAGAAGATCTACGAGAAGCTGATCCAGGGCTCCGAGCTTGCCAGCGCACCTTGCGCGCCCGCGACGCTGGAGACCTTGGCGCGCTTCTCGGTGATGTCGCGCCTGCGCAAGCACGAGAACTCGACGCTGTTCGCGAAGATGCGGGTCTATGACGGCGAGAGCCTGAAGGAATCCGATCCAAAGGCGCGCAGCGTCCTGGAATATCGTGATGCCGCAGGTGTTGACGAAGGCATGGACGGTGTCTCGACGCGCTTCGCGTTCAAGGTGCTCGCCGCCACCTTCAACCACGACACGATAGAGGTCGGGGCCGATGCCGTGCACCTGATGTACGTGCTCGAGCATTCGATCCGCCGTGAGCAACTGCCCGAGGAAATCGAGAAGCGCTATCTCGAATTCATCAAGGCCGATCTCGCCCCGCGTTACGCGGAGTTCATCGGCAATGAGATCCAGAAGGCCTATCTCGAATCCTACTCGGATTACGGCCAGAACCTGTTCGACCGCTACGTCGATTACGCCGACGCCTGGATCGAGGATCAGGACTTCAAGGATCCCGACACCGGCCAGTTGCTCAACCGCGAGCTTCTGAACCAGGAGCTGACCAAGATCGAGAAGCCGGCCGGCATCGCCAACCCGAAGGATTTCCGCAACGAAGTCGTCAAATTCTCGCTGCGGTCGCGGGCGCATAATGGTGGTAAGAACCCGAACTGGACCTCCTATGAAAAGGTTCGCGACGTCATCGAGAAGCGGATATTCTCGCAGGTCGAGGATCTGCTTCCGGTCATCTCGTTCGGTTCGAAGAAGGACGGCGAGACCGAGAAGAAGCACGACGACTTCGTCGCGCGGATGGTGGAACGCGGCTACACCGAGCGCCAGGTCCGCCGTCTCGTCGAATGGTATATGCGCGTGAAGCAGGCTGGCTAAGGCGGATGCAAAGTGACGATGCATATTGTCGATCGGCGCCTGAATCCGGGCGGCAAGAGCCTTGAGAACCGACAGCGGTTCTTGAGGCGGGCCAAGGCCCTGGTTCAGGGAGCCGTCAAGAAGACGTCGCAGGACCGGGACATCAAGGATGTGCTGGAAGGCGGCGAGATATCGATACCGCTCGACGGCATGGACGAGCCGCGCTTCCGCCGCGAGGGTGGCACCCGCGACATGGTGCTGCCCGGCAACAAGAAGTTCATCGAAGGCGATATCCTGCCGCGTCCGAACCAGGGCGGTGGCCGCGGAACGGGGCCGGGCGAGGGCGACAGCGAAGATGCGTTCCGCTTCGTCCTGAGCCGCGACGAGTTCGTCAACCTCTTCCTCGACGATCTGGAATTGCCCGACCTCGCCAAGCGCAAGCTCGCGGAGGCGGAGAGCGAAGGCCTGCATCGCGCCGGCTACACCACCTCAGGTTCGCCCGCGAACATCTCGGTGAGCCGCACCGTCAAGCTCGCGCTGGCGCGTCGCGTCGCGCTGCGCCGGCCGCGGCCGGAGCAGATCGCCGAGCTCGAGGCGGAGGCGGCCGAGGCAGCGGAGCCGCGACGCTCCGAACTCTTGGCGCAGATCGCGGCGCTGAAGGCCAAGGCGAAACGGATCCCCTTCATCGATCCCATCGATATCCGCTACCGCCGTTTCGAGACCGTGCCGAAGCCGGTGGCGCAAGCCGTGATGTTCTGCCTGATGGACGTGTCGGGCTCGATGTCGGAGCACATGAAGGACCTGGCGAAGCGGTTCTACATGCTGCTCTACGTGTTCCTGAAGCGGCGTTATCGCCACGTCGAGATCGTGTTCATCCGCCACACCGATCGCGCCGAAGAGGTGGACGAGGATACATTCTTCCATGGACCGGCTTCCGGCGGCACGCTGGTGTCGAGCGCGCTGCAGGCGATGCACGATATCGTCCGCACCCGGTTTAGACCGGCTGAATGGAACATCTACGCCGCGCAAGCCTCCGACGGCGACAACATGACCTCCGACAGCCTCCTGACCGGACGGCTGCTCACGGAGCATATCCTCCCGGTCACCCAGTTCTTTGCCTATCTCGAGGTTGGCGAGGCCGCCAACTACACCTTCGACATGCCGGACTCCTCGCTCTGGACCCTTTACGAGCGCTTGCGCAACGAGGGCGCGCCGCTCGCGATGCGCAAGGTGAGCGAGCGCAGCGAGATCTTCCCGGTGTTCCAGGACCTGTTCAAGCGTCGCGGCAAGCAGGAGAAGGCCACGCCATGACGAAGACGGGTGAGCGGCTGTTCGACGGCGCCGACTGGGATTTCCGCACGCTGCAGCGCGTCCATGATGCCTGCGAGGAGATCGCGAAATCGGAGCTCGGCCTCGACGTCTATCCTAACCAGATCGAGGTCATCACCGCCGAGCAGATGCTGGATGCCTATTCGTCGGTCGGCATGCCCTTGTTCTACAAGCACTGGTCGTTCGGCAAACACTTCGCCTTTCAGGAAGCGTCCTACCGCAAAGGATACATGGGACTGGCGTACGAGATCGTGATCAACTCCTCGCCGTGCATTTCCTACCTGATGGAGGAAAACACCGCGACCATGCAGACGTTGGTGATCGCGCACGCAGCCTTCGGCCACAACCATTTCTTCAAGAACAACTACCTGTTCAAGCAGTGGACCGATGCCGACGGCATCCTGGACTATCTCGAATTCGCCAAGGGCTATATCTCGCACTGCGAGGATCGCCACGGCCGGCGGGCGGTTGAGCATACGCTCGACGCCGCCCATGCCTTGATGTCGCACGGCATCGATCGCTATCCCGGCAAGAAGAAGCTCGACCTGCGCACAGAGGAGAAACGCGCCGGCGAGCGTCGCGCGCACGAAGAGAGCGCCTTCAACGATCTCTGGCGTACGGTGCCGACCGGACCCGCGAAGACCAGGGCCGCGCTGACCGCGGAGCGCCGCCGCATCCTGCTCGGGCTGCCGCAGGAAAACATCCTGTACTTCCTGGAGAAGACCGCGCCGCGGCTGCAGCCCTGGCAGCGCGAAGTGCTACGCATCGTCCGCCACATCGCGCAGTATTTCTATCCGCAGAGCCAGACCAAGGTGATGAACGAGGGCACCGCGACCTACGTCCATTACAGCATCATGAACCGGCTGCACGAGCAGGGCCGCATTTCCGACGGCAATTTCCTTGAATTCCTGCAGTCGCACACCAACGTCGTGTTCCAGCCGGATTTCGACGATCCCCGCTTCTCCGGCTTCAATCCCTATGCGCTCGGCTTTGCGATGATGCAGGACATCGAGCGGATCGTGACCGAGCCGGAGGACGAGGATCGCGAATGGTTTCCTGACATCGCGGGCAGGGGCGATGTCATGGGCGTGCTGCGCGAGGTCTGGGCCAATTACCGCGATGAGAGCTTCATCGGACAGTTCCTGAGCCCGCGGCTGGTGCGGCGTCTGCGCCTGTTCCATCTGCATGACGATCCCGCGGAGACCGCCGGCATCCGCGTCGATGCCATCCATGACGAGCGCGGCTATCGCCGCGTGCGCCGCGAACTGGCGCGGCAATACGATGTCGGCTTCATCGATCCCAACATCGAGGTCGTCGATGTCGACCTGGAAGGCGACCGCCGGCTGATGCTGCGCCACACCGTGGTCAAGGGATCGCAACTGGTAGAAACCGATGCGCGGCGCGTGCTGCAGCACCTCGCTGATCTCTGGAGCTACGACGTGGTTCTCACCGAGGTCGACACTCACGACAAGGTGTTGAAGGAATATGTCGTGAGCCCGCGCATCCTGCCCGCGGTGGCGTAGTTATTGCCGTAGCCCGGGTGAAGCGCGAGCGTAACCCGGGATCGCTCTCAAAGGCGGACGCTGATGTCCCGGGTTACGCGTTCCGCTCCACCCGGGCTACGAATTTACAATCCTCCACTTGCCTGAGATCACGATTGCGCGCGCCCAATTGCCGGCACGCGGAATTCTTGTGCGATTGCCTCATCTGGCGCGATTGGTATGGTGCGCGCGGTCAAGAAAACCAAAAAGGATTAAGACCGTGACAACTCGCAAATGTCTGGCGGGCGCTTTCGCCTCCGCCGCGCTCTCGATGCTGATGATGTCAGCTTCGCTCGGCGCCGAAACCACCATCAAGCTTGGAAACACCGCGCCCTACAGCGGGCCGGCATCGGCCTACAGCACCATTGCGCGCGCGGAAGCTGCGTATTTCCAGATGCTGAACGACCAGGGCGGCGTCAACGGCCGCAAGGTCGAATTCGACAGCCTCGACGATGCCTATTCGCCGTCGAAGACGGTGGAGCAGACACGCAAGCTCGTCGAACAGGATGAGGTGCTGGCGCTGTTCAGTTCCGTCGGCACCGCGCCCAACATCGCCGTTCAGAAATACCTGAACATCAAGCGCGTGCCGCAGCTCTTCGTCTCGTCGGGCGCGACGCGGTGGAACGACCCGAAGCAGTTCCCCTGGACCGTCGGCTTCAACCCGACCTACGAGCTCGAAGGCAGGCTCTACGCCAAATACATTCTGCAGACCAAGCCGGACGCCAAGATCGCCGTGATCACGCCGAACGAGGACGCCGGCAAGGATTATCTGAAGGGCTTCAAGGAAGGGCTCGGCGAGCATGCCGGCCAGATCGTGTCGGAGACGACCTATCTGACCAGCGATCCCACCATCGACTCGCAGATGGTGTCGATGCGCGAGTCCGGCGCGGATGTGTTCTTCGCCGAGGCCACGCCGAAATTCGCAGCGCAAGCGCTGCGCAAGGCCGCCGGCATGGGCTGGAAGCCGCTGGTCATCCTGCCGACCGTCTCCAATTCCGTGTCCGCCGTGCTCGAACCGGCCGGCCTGGAGAATGCGGTCGGTGTCGTCACCGGCCTGTACCTGAAGGATCCGACCGATCCGCGCTGGGCCGACGATCCCGCGCAGAAGGAATTCTCGGCCTGGATGAAGAAGTATCAGCCGAATGCCAGTCCCGGCGACCTCTTCAATGTGCAGGGCTATACGGTTGCCGGCGTGATGGCGGCGGTGCTGAAGAACTGCAAGGACGATTTCAGCCGCGACAACATCATCAAGCAGGCCACCAACCTCAACGGGCTCGAACTGCCGATGCTGCTGCCGGGCATCAAGGTGACCACCGAGCCGACCAACCTCACTCCGATCCGGCAGATTCAGATGGCACGGTTCGACGGCAAGTCATGGGTCCTGTTCGGCGACGTGCTGAGCGACAAGTAAGGGGCGCGCCGCAACTTGTAGGGTGGGCAAAGCGTAGCGTGCCCACCATCCACATTCGGTGCAAGAAAAGGTGGGCACGCTGCGCTTTGCCCACCCTACGGCGCTACGGCGCTCAGCGCAGGCTGGCGTTGATCTTGTCCAGCGCGGCGGAGCCCGGGCAGAGCGCCTTGGCGTCGAGCGTATTGAGCGGGGTGTCCACCGTGTTGAGATGGGCGTGCAGGTCCTCCGCTTCCGGATCGACGTACAACAGCCCGGTGACGATCTGGCCTTTGGCGGCGTGCTTCTGCAGGAAGGTCATCGCCCCCAGCCGGTCATGCGGATCGTAATCGGCATCGAGCTTGCGCAGCGCGATCCGCGAGCCGTCGTGCTGCTCGACCACCTGCACGGTGCCGGGCGCATAGTCGACATGGATCGGCTCGCGGCCGACAAGCACGTCGAGCCGGTTCACGGCGTCGTTGTGCTCGCGGACATAGTCGAAACTCTTGGTCGAGCCGGCGTGATTGTTGAAGGCGATGCAGGGGCTGATGACGTCGATGAAGGACGCGCCCTTGTGCTGGATCGCGGCCGCGATCAGCGGCACGAGCTGGGTCTTGTCGCCGGAGAAGCTGCGCGCCACGAAGGTGGCTCCGAGCTGCAGCGCGATCGCAACTAGGTCGATGGCGTTGTCGGTATTGACCACGCCCTTCTTGGACTTCGAGCCGCGGTCGGCGGTTGCGGAGAACTGGCCCTTGGTCAGGCCGTAGACGCCGTTGTTCTCGACGATATAGGTCATGTTGACGCCGCGGCGGATCGAATGCGCGAACTGGCCAAAGCCGATCGAGGCGCTATCGCCGTCGCCGGAAACGCCGAGATAGATCAGGTCGCGGTTGGCGAGGTTGGCGCCAGTTAGCACCGACGGCATGCGACCATGCACCGAGTTGAAGCCGTGCGAATTGCCGAGGAAATAGTCAGGCGTCTTCGACGAGCAGCCGATCCCGGAGATCTTCGCCACCCGGTGCGGCTCGATCGAGAGCTCGTAGCAGGCCTCGATGATCGACGCCGTGATCGAGTCGTGGCCGCAGCCGGCGCACAGTGTCGAGATCTTGCCCTCGTAGTCGCGGTGGGTATAGCCGAGCTCGTTCTTCTTGAGGCCGGGATGATGGAATTTCGGCTTTGCAATGTAGGTCATGACACGGCCTTGCGCAGAGGGGTCACCTTGAGATGGTCCTGATGGTCGCCGATCGCATTCGCGATGAAACGCGCAGTGATCGGCGAGCCGTCATAATGCAGGATCGGCACCAGCCGCACCGGGTCGATGCCGTTCTCGTTGACGATCAGTTGCCGGAGCTGCGCGTCGCGGTTCTGCTCGACGACGTAAACGAAATCGTGGTCGGCGATGAAGCTCGCGACGCTGGAGTGGAACGGGAAGGCGCGGATGCGCAGCCGGTCCAGATGATGGCCGCGGGCGTCCAGGATCTCGATCGCCTCGTCCATCGCCGGCGCGGTCGAGCCGAAATAGATCACGCCATATTTGGTTGGCTTGGCCGCGTTGGCCTGCAACGGCCGCGGCACCAGGTCCTGCGCGGTCTCGAACTTGCGCACCAGGCGCTGCATGTTGTCGGCGTAGACCGGGCCTTCCTCCGAATAGCGCGCATAGCGGTCGCGCGAGGTGCCGCGGGTGAAGTACGAACCCTTGGTCGGATGCGCGCCGGGATAGGTGCGGTACGGGATGCCGTCGCCGTCGACGTCGAGATAGCGGCCGAAATCGCGGCCTTCTTCCAGCATCTCCCTGGTCATCACCTTGCCGCGATCATACTGCCGCGCATCGTCCCAGCGGAGCGGCCGGCACAGCCGATGGTTCATGCCAATATCGAGATCGAGCATCACGAAGATCACGGTCTGCAGCCGCTCGGCGAGATCGAAGGAGGTCGCGGCAAACTCGAAGGCCTCTGCCGGATCTTCCGGGAACAGCAGCACATGCTTGGTGTCGCCATGCGAAGCATAGGCGCAGGCGATGATGTCGCATTGCTGGGTGCGCGTCGGCATGCCGGTCGAAGGACCGGCGCGCTGCACGTTCATGATCACGGCTGGAATCTCGGCGAAGTAGGACAGGCCGATGAATTCCGTCATCAAGGAGATGCCGGGGCCGGAGGTCGTGGTGAAGGCGCGCGCGCCGTTCCAGGAGGCGCCGATCACGATGCCGATCGAAGCGAGCTCGTCCTCGGCCTGCACGATCGCGTATTTCGCCTCGCCGGTTTCCGGATCGTGCCGCAGCTTCTTGCAGTGGTTGGTGAAGGCTTCGGCGAGTGAGGATGACGGCGTGATCGGGTACCACGCGCAGACCGTGGCGCCGCCATAGACCGCGCCGAGCGCGGCGGCACTGTTGCCTTCCAGGAAGATTCGGTCACCGACCTTGTCGGCCTTCTTGACCCTGAGCCCGATCGGGCATTTTAGGTTCTGCAGCGCCCAGTCGCGGCCGAGATGCAGCGCATGGACGTTGGAGGAGAGCAGCTTCTCCTTGCCTTTGTACTGCTCGCCGATCAGTTGCTCGATCAGCTTCGGATCCATGTCGAGCAGCGCGGACAGCGCGCCGAGATAGATGATGTTCTTGAACAGTTGGCGCTGGCGCGGATCGGTGTAGGTCGAGTTGGTGATCGCGGTCAGCGGGACGCCGATCACGGTGATGTCGGCGCGGAATTTCGACGACGGCATCGGCTTGGTGGAATCGTAGAACAGATAGCCGCCGGGCTCGATCGAGGCGACATCCTTGTCCCAGGTCTGCGGGTTCATCGCCACCATCATGTCGACGCCGCCGCGGGCGCCGAGATGGCCGGCTTCAGTCACCCGCACCTCATACCAGGTCGGCAGGCCCTGGATGTTGGAAGGGAAGATGTTGCGTGGCGAGACCGGCACGCCGTGGCGCAGGATCGCGCGCGCGAACAGTTCGTTGGCGCTCGCCGAACCCGAGCCGTTGACGTTGGCGAAGCGGACGACGAAGTCGTTTACGCTGCTGATCGGGCTTTGGACTGACATGTTGATCCCGCGTGAACCATATCGATGAGGTATTTCTGCATGTCCCAGGCGCCGGTCGGGCAGCGCTCGGCGCACAGCCCGCAATGCAGGCAGACGTCTTCGTCCTTCGCCATGATGCGGCCGGTCTTCAAGCCGTCGGCGACATAGAGCGCCTGGTCGTGATGCGGTGAGGGCGCTTTCAGCCGCTGCCGCAGATCATCCTCCTCGCCGTTCTCGGTGAAGGTGATGCAATCCATCGGGCAGATGTCGACGCAGGCGTCGCATTCGATGCAGAGCGGCGCGGTGAACACTGTCTGCACGTCGCAGTTCAGGCAGCGCTCGGCCTCGCCGAGTGCGAGCTTGAGGTCGTAGCCGAGCTCGACTTCGGCGCGGATGTCCTTCAGCGCGATCACCTTGTCGCGATGCGGCACCTTGAAGCGCTTGTCGGTGGAGATGTCGTTGTCATAGCTCCACTCGTGAATGCCCATCTTCTGCGAAGAGATGTGCACCTCCGGCAGCGGGCGCTCGTTGATGTCCTCGCCGGACAGCATCTTATGGATCGACAGCGCGGCGTCATGGCCATGCGCCACCGCCCAGATGATGTTCTTCGGGCCGAATGCAGCGTCGCCGCCGAAGAACACTTTCGGATTGGTCGACGCGAAGGTCTTCGGATCGACCTTCGGCATGTGCCATTTGTCGAATTCGATGCCGCAATCGGCCTCGATCCAGGGGAAGGCGTTTTCCTGGCCGACCGCGACCAGCACGTCGTCGCAGGCCACGGTCTCATCGGGCTCGCCTGAGGGCACCAGATTGCGCCGGCCCTTGGCGTCGTATTCGGCCTTCACCTTTTGGAAGGTGATGCCGGTGAGCTTGCCGTTGTCGTGGGTGAAAGCGATCGGCACCATATAATTGAGGATCGGGATGTCCTCGTGGAGCGCGTCTTCCTTCTCCCAGGGAGAGGCCTTCATCTCATCGAAGCCGGAGCGGACGATCACTTTCACGTCCGCCCCGCCGAGCCGGCGCGCGGTGCGGCAGCAATCCATCGCGGTGTTGCCGCCGCCGAGCACGATCACGCGGCGGCCGATTTTCTCGACATGGCCGAACGACACTGAGGACAGCCAGTCAATGCCGATATGGATGTTGGCGGCTGCTTCCTTGCGGCCGGGGATGTCGAGCTCGCGGCCGCGCGGCGCGCCGGAGCCGACAAAGATCGCGTCATAGTTCTCGGCCAGCAGTTGCTTCAGGCTGTCGATGCGATGGCCGCCCTTGAACTCGATGCCGAGGCCCAGGATGTAGTCGGTTTCCTCGTCGATCACCGAATCCGGCAGGCGGAATTTCGGGATCTGCGTCCGCATCATGCCGCCGGCCTTGGGATCCTGGTCGAACACGGTGCAGTGATAGCCGAGCGGGGCAAGGTCGCGCGCCACCGTGAGCGAAGCGGGGCCGCCGCCGATCAGCGCGATGCGCCTGCCGTTCTTCGGCCCGGGCCGTGGCAAACGGTGCTTGATGTCGTCCTTGAAATCGGCCGCGACGCGCTTCAGGCGGCAGATCGCGACCGGATTCTCCTCGACGCGGCCGCGGCGGCACGCCGGCTCGCATGGACGGTCGCACGTACGCCCCAAGATGCCGGGGAACACGTTGGACTTCCAGTTGATCATGTAGGCGTCGCTGTAACGCCCCTCGGCAATCAAACGGATATATTCGGGAACCGGTGTATGTGCGGGGCAGGCCCATTGGCAGTCGACTACTTTGTGAAAGTAGTCCGGCGCCGAGATATCAGTCGGTTTCATTCCTACCTTATCCGCGCGGAACCCAAAGTCAGATGCGCGGCCTTATCTTTGCCTGCGAACGCTCAACGGACGGGCGTTCTTCTGGTTTTCCAATTGCATCATAGACGTCTCTTATTAGAGCCATTCCAGATCGGGCACACAAGCCAATTCTGCGCGACACCAGGCATTCGCGCGCTGCAGCTACGCGTATGGCGTTGGGCTCAATGAAGATTATGCGGCGGCGCAACAATTCGTGACACCGCCGGCGCAGATCACGCGCGAGGCAGGTCGCTTTTGGCGAGGTCCCACATCAGCTGGTAAATGCCGCTGGAGATCACCAGCGGCTTGTAGGCGGCGTTGTCAGCCACCAGCGCCGCAGCGGCCGGGACGGCCTTCACATCGGTGGCGTCGATCAGCACGAACCAGTCGCCGGCGCCCACGGCGGCATTCGACGCATCTGATGTCAGCGGCTTCGACAGGGCAGGGTCGTTTTCGATCAAATGGATGGAGATGATCCCATCGAGCTTGGTGGGATCGAACTGGTCCCGCAGCGCTTCGCGCAGTCTGTCCCTGCCGTCGCCGGGCGGACGAAGCCGGATGATGCCGAGCGCCGCGCCGCGGCCGGTGCCCCGGCTGATGGTGATGCGCGCGACGCCGCGGATCATGTTCTTGAAGCGCGCGATGTTGGCCTTGGACCATTCGGTCTGGTTGGCGAGTGCGGTGCGGTAGGCCGGGCTGTCCAACACCTCGAAGGTCTCGGTCGAGTAGAGGCTCAGATATTTCGGCTTGCCCTCATGTGCGACGTAGCGACGCGCCTCCAGGAAGCCGTCGATGGCGACGCGCTCCTCCAGATGCTCGCGGTCATACCAGCGATTGAAATCGGCCTCGTCGGCGGGATCGATATCCATCGACGTCAGCAGCATGCCTTTTCCGGCCAAGGGCATTGTTGTTCTCCAGTTTCAGGTTCAGCGGACGGAATTACTGTCCGCCAATTCAGCCGTTCGGTAGCCCTGCTTTACGCATACCTTCGGCGATCCGTGCGCGCTGCGCGAGGCAAGTCGAGTTGTCTGTCGGCGCACAGGCGTGGAAGTGGGAGATAGTGAAATTGGGATCGATGGCCAGTCCCGCCTGTACCGAAGCCCGCGCTTCCTCGATCCGCCCGAGATGAGCCAACGCCGCGGCGAGATAGACGTGAACGAATGCGGCGACATTCCGATTGGTCTCGATGGACCGCTTGAACCAGTAGGCGGCAGCTTCATCGGCCGCAAGATATGACTGCGCGACACCCGCATTGGTCGTCCAGGTGAACGCTCTATTGTCACGGGGAGAAAGCCGAAATGCCTGCATGATGTAGGCTTCAGTTTCCTCGGCCCGACCGAGATAACATTTGCCAAGCCCGATCCAGCCGTAAGCGGTGGCCAGATTTCGATCCAGCGCCAACGCGCGCTCACATTCGGCGATGCCCTGAGCGGCACGTTTGGTAAAAATCTGGACGACGCCAAGGAGGCAATGCGCCATGGCGTGGTTGGGCACGTGCGCAAGGACCTCGGTCAAGGACTTTTCGGCCGTCTGGAGGCGAGCGGCCCGGTCGCCGGTCTGCATGGACGTTCCCCGCATGGCATCGACGAATGCCGTGCCGACCATCGCCTCGACGTTGCCGGCATCCAGGCATAGGGCTTGTTCGAAAAACTTGCGCGCTTGCGAGAGGTTGATGGGGTCCGATCCCCGGTTCACACACGCCATGCCCTGGAAATACAGGTCCATCGAATCCGGAAGCGGCGCCCGCGCCGCCCGCCGCGCCTCAGCCGTGACCAATTCCGTTCCAAGCTGATTGGCTAGACGCGCTCCGATTTCATCCTGCATGTCGAAGAGATCGGCGATCGGCTTGTCGAACCGTTCGGCCCACAGGTGATTGCCGGTTTCGGCATCAATGAGCTGGACGTTGATACGCACGCGGCTTCCGCTACGCTGCACGGAGCCCTCGAGGACATAGCGAACGCCGAGTTCCCGACCGATCTGCTTCAGATCGACGTGCTTGCCCTTGTAGGAGAAAGCGCTGTTGCGGCCGATCACGAAGATCCCGACCATGCGCGACAAATCCGTGGTCAGGCTCTCGGTCACGCCGTCGGCGAAATATTCCTGCTCGGGATCAGGACTCAGATTAGTGAACGGCAAAACGACCAGCGAGGGTTTATCAGGAGTGGCAAAGCCTGGTTTCGGCGAGCCGCCCGGCACCGTTGCGCCCGCCGGTCCAGCCGTTTCGTGCACCGCGCCGATGAAACGGACGCCTTTACGGGGAAAGGTTCTGATGAGGCGCTGTTCGTCTCCGGAATCGCCAATCGCCCTGCGCGCAGCATTCAGGCGCGTGGTTAGAGCCACATCCGAAACGACGCGGCCTTGCCAAATGGCACTTATGAGATCGTCCTTGCTGACAACGCGGTCCCGGTTGCCGATCAGATAGCCGAGCAAGTCGAATACCTTCGGCGCAACAGCGATGACATCCGTGCCGCGACGCAGCTCGCGCCGGGCGGTGTCAAATGAAAAATCTTCAAAAAAATAGCGCAAGCGACTTGTCCGCACGGCCATTGGTGGAAGTGTCCAAGCCTGCTCGCAAGAGTAAGCCGACGATAAGGAAAAAGTAAGCCGGTGGCCAAGTCTATCTATCCTGGCCGTGGTACATCCAAAGGTAGAATTCGTCCCAGTGGGACTAGGTCGGGGGAGACAGTTGATGATCACACGTCGTGACTTGTTGACAGTGTCGGCGGCCGGTGTCGCGTTCTCCGCGGCGGGTCTCGTGTCGCGCGCCGTGGCACAACCACTTGCAAAGACCGCGCATATACTGACGGGATTCACGCCCGGGTTGCAGGACGCGCTGGCAAGGCTCGTTGCCGGCCAGATGAAGGATTATGCGGAAACGATCGTGGTCGAGACCCGGCCTGGCGCAGCCGGCCGTGTCGCGGTCGAGGCGGTGAAGACTGCTGACGCTGACGGAACGGTTATGCTGCTCGCGCCGCTTGGATTCATGATGCTCTTTCCGCACGTCTACAAGACACTCAGATATGAGCCGCGGGATTTCACCCCGGTATCGACCGTTGCCTCAACCCCAACTTTGCTGACGGTAGGTCCGAAAGTGCCGGGAGATGTAAGGACGCTTGCAGATTTTGTCACCTGGTGCCGCGCCAACCCAAAGCAGGCCACCTACGGTACGGCAGGTGTCGGCACCGCGCTGCATTTCCTCGGTGCGATGCTGGCCCGCACCGCGGGCTTTGATTTTCTTCACGTGCCCTATCAAGGCAATGGCGCGATCCAGGATTTGGTCAAAGGAGAGATCGCATCGGCCATCATGCCGGTCGGCAGCTCGTTGGGCCTTGTCCGATCCGGAGAGCTTCGGGCGCTGGTGACCACCGGGCCGCGCCGCAGCCCATTTCTTCCCGATGTGCCGACGGTGGCGGAAGCCGGTTATCCCTCGCTTGAGGACCTTACCTGGTACGGGTTTTTCGTTCCCGCCAAGACGCCGGCGGATATCGTCGAGCGCCTCAATAGTTCCATCCAGGCCGCCCTTCGCATCGACGAGGTAAGGTCCGGCATGGTAAAATTGGCAGTCGAGCCCGACGCGATCGCGATGGGCGACTTCGCCCGGCTGATCACATCCGAATCCGAACGTTGGAAAGCGATCGTGCAAGCAACGGGATTCACTCCGACCAATTGAAGATTCCGATGGCGGACCGGCTGCAGTCCCCAGGCCTCTCATCTTGTTGGAGGAACACATGAGCGGATCAGAATCGATATTCGATCTCGTGCAGTCCCACCGTATCACGGCGGTGATCTATGCCGCCGCCAGGCTCGATCTCGCGGAGGCGATCGGAGATGATGCAAGATCGGTGGCCGAGCTCGCCCGGTTGGTGTCCGCCGACGAAAGCGCGCTGCGTAGGCTGCTCGTTGGCCTGACAACGATTGGAGTCTGTAACCGGGCCGGCGGAGACAGGTTTACGATCACCGACCTCGGCCGACAGCTTGATCGGAATGCCAATCCATCTTTCAAGGACTGGGTTCTTTTCGAAGGCGAAGTTCTCGCGCGATCCTGGGCCGGCCTTGTCGATTCCGTTCGCTCCGGGAAGACCGCGACCGAGATGCGGGGAGAGGGACATAATCGCTATGCCGTGATGGGCAGCTCGCCGGAACTTGTGGCCCGTTTCAATGCTGCGATGGTCAGTCTGACGCGAAGCCTGGTTCCAAAAATCGTGCAGGCATACGATTTCTCGACCGCGCGTGTCGTCATGGATATCGGCGGCGGCTCCGGCGAGCTGATCGCCGGCGTGCTGCTGCACAACCCGAATCTTAAGGGAATAGCGTTCGATCTCGCACGCTGCGAGAAAGAGGCACAAGAGCATTTTAATCGGGTTGGCATCGCCGACCGCTGCCGGTTCGTCGCCGGCGATTTCTTCGAGGCGGTCCCGCGCGGCGCCGACACAATCCTGATGAAGAGTATCCTCCATAATTGGAGGGACGATCGGAGCAAGATCATCCTGAACAAGTGCCGGGATGCGCTTGCAGCGGGGGGCAAGCTGATCATCATCGAGCGGATCATGCCGGAGCTTCCCACAACGGCCGCTCCAGATCGCGAGCGCGCCATGAGCGACCTCAACATGCTGCGGGAACCGGGCGGCTTGGAGCGCACCGAAGCGCAGTACCGGACCCTTGCCGAGTCGGCCGGCTTCATCTTTGCGGGACTCTCCAGCGCTGGCTCGTTCAGCCTGATTCAGTTCGACAAGATCACGAATTGATCTCTGTTCGGCAACTGCGCTCCCTGGTCAACCAGGGGGCGCAGTCGTCCTTACGCTCGATTCCCGAGTGGCAACCACACTCCGGCTTTTAATAGCACGCCCACGGAGTCCGATAGTTTTGCATGCTGCAGTTATTGTTCAAAGTGCAGCGAAGACCATCCCTGGTACAGGGGTCGCAACCATCGGTGCAGTATCGGACTTCCGACGGCTGCGCCGGATTAGACGGCTGCCCCGAATTGGACGGTTGCTTCGGGTTCGACGGCTGCTTGGGGTTTGATGGTTGCCCCGGGTTCGATGGCGTAGCAATGGGCTGCAGACGAACGCCGGTACTCGCGCTCCACCACAGAGCGCCCCTTTGGAAGTCCTGCCGCCTGATTCCTGATCCCTGATATTCTTCATATTCGTTACCGGTCGGATAGCCGAGCGAGCTGCGCTCATAACCCATCTCCGCCCATTTCTGTCGTATTGCGCCGTAAATCTCGACCGCACCGGTCTGAGCCGTCCAATATATCGAGGCCTCCGGTTTTCCTCGCAAATGAAGCGCGCGAAAATGGTTATACCGACCGGCGCCATCGGGCGTTCCCATTTCGTCTGTTATCGGATAGCCCAGGTTGCGCTCCCATCCGAGCTGAGCCCATTTTCCCCTGATCGCGCCGTAGATCGCATGGCTCCCGGTTTCGGGCGTCCAATAGATTGAGGCTTCCGGTTTGCCGGACACGTGAACGGCGCGGAAATGGTTGAACCGGCCGACGCCATCTGGTGTCTTCGACTCGTCGACGATTGGATAGCCGTAATTCTCAAATCCTGCCTGGGCCCACTTTTGACCGATGTTTCCCCAAACCGCGTTGGCGCCGGTTTCGGGATGCCAGTAGATAAAGCCATGCACGAAGCGATTGAAGCGACCGCCATACCGAGCATCCGCTTCATCCGAAAGCGCGCCTCCAACCGGGCCCCCTTCGCTCCCCAGTGCCCGCCACTTGTCTCCAATCGCGCCGTACACCGCGAAAGCATAGGCCGCTGACGCAAACAGCAGACTGGTCATGATGAAACCGAGCAAGTGTTTCTTCCCGCCCATTTGATCCCTCCTCAGATTTCCAGGTGTTTTCCAGGTGCCATCGCGCAAGGGGTGGAATTGTCGCACCCAGCAACAAAGGAATTGATCTCACAGGTTAAGTATTGGCGCATCGAACGTTCGTCTTATGCTATTCACCTTTCGGTTGTATGCGTTGAGTTTCATTTTTTATACAACTTTTACGGGTGATCGGTGATGGCGCGAGCGGATGCGATTCTTGCAGCGGTCCAGCGAATCCACGAAGCGCCGCTCACCCCCGACGGCTGGACGTGTGCGTTGCCGTCAATAGCGAGCGCCTTGCGCAGCGAGCACAGCATTTTCCTGGCCCAGGACGCGAGCCGTGCGGCCGAGTTCGTTGTCGGCTTCGGGATGAGCTCCGAGCAGACCGCAGGCTTTACCGCAGCGGCCGGCCCCGGCTCCGCGTTCTGGGAGATCATCCGTGCGCTGCCGGTCGGGTCCGTGGCGCCAACTTCCGCACTTCTACCCGACCGCGAGTACGCCCGGACAACCTTCTATAACGAAGGCGTCCGGCCGTTGGGCGCATTTCACGGCCTGCTGGTCTCGCCGCTGCGCACGCCACAACGGTTTGTCCATCTCTCCACCGGCCGCCGGCTGGGCCGTCAGGATTTTGACGCCGACGATATCGCAGCACTGCGCACGCTGGTGCCGCATCTCGTGACCGCGCTAAACGTGGCCCACAAGTTGGCCGCGGCCGAACTGCGTGCGGCTGGAGCGCGGGCTGCGCTCGATCGATTGGAGGTCAGTGTCATCCTGGTCGATGCTGCGGCGAGAATTCTATTCGCGAACCGGAGCGCGGAAGCGATTCTCTCCGGCAATGACGGCCTCGGCGTCGATCGAGACGGCGTCCGCGCGTGCAGCCGCAACATAACCCGCGTCTTGCATCGTCTGATCGCAAGTTGCGCGGACGCCACGACGATCAATGGCGAACCCGGCGGAAGCATTGAGCTCCCACGTGGTGAGGGGTGCAGGCCCCTGCACGTTGTCGTCGCGCCGTTTCGAGCGAACGCGGAGCAGATTGATACGGCCTGGTTCGGCACCGCGCTGCCTGTGGCGATCCTCATCGTCACCGATCCCGAACGAGAGCGGCGTATGCGAAAGGAGCACTTACGTCGTCGGTTCGGGCTCACCTCGGCGGAGGCGGACGTCGCCTTTGAGATTCTCAAGGGCGACGGGCGCGCCGCATCCGCTGCTAGGCTCGGCATCGCGGCCACAACGGTCAGGGCACATCTAAGCCATATCTTCGAGAAGACCGGCGTGCACAGGCAGGCCGAACTGGTTCGACTGCTGATGCAGGGCGAGCACGAACTGACGAACGGCGCTGGCAAATCAAGAAGGTCAGGCCGTTGATCCATGATCGGCAATTGATGCATCATGGATCGCCGTCACTGCATCGACCGACGTTAAAGTCTCGCGAGCCAAGCCTCCAGGCGGGTTGGTCCAAGCCGGGCTGTGCCGCTGGGCGTCAGCGAGGCATCGTCGATCGGCGCGCCATAATACTCTGCGGTTGGATCGCCGAAAACGAGCCGGCTGTCGCCTGATGCCTTCAGGCGGCGCGCAACGAATTCATTGAAGGGCGCCTTCTCTGGGCCAGCAATGTCGATCGTGGCGTTCAGCGGCTGCCCGATCGCAACCTCCGCTAGGCAATCAACGACATCGTCGGCCGCGATCGGATGGAACAGGGCCGACGGAACGACAATCCTGTTCCCGATCGCTCCGGTTTCGGCGATGGCGCTCAGGAATTCGAAGAACTGGGTCGCGCGGACGATGGAGTAGGGAACGCCGGACGATTTGACCAATGTCTCCTGCGCGACCTTGGCACGAAAATAGGCAATATCCGGCGAGCGGTCGGTCCCGACAATCGATAGCGCGACGTGATGCGTCACGCCGGCTGCGGTTTCCGCAGCAACGAGATTGCGGGTAGAACGCTCGAAGAAATCGAGCACTGCGGCGGGTTCCCAGGATGGCGAATTGGAAACGTCCACCACGACCTGCGCGCCGGTGAGTGCTGCCGCGAGCCCTTCTCCCGTCACCGCGTTCACGCCCGACCGCGGAGAGGCCGGCACGGCCTCGTGTCCCTGTTGGCTGAGCTTTGCAACCAGCTTCGATCCGATCAGTCCGGTGCCGCCGATGACGATGATCTTCATGACACTCTCCCTCAGCGTTTGACGAAGGCGAGCAATTCCGGATTGACGACTGAGACGGCTCGCCAACAGGGTGCGCAAATATCTCACGAGCCGTTGCATCCAGCAACTCTCGGGAGCGATGATGGAAGATCGAGTCAAATGTGGTACTGCGAACCCTGATCTCAGAAGGGCTGAGAGCCGAAAGTGGCGGCTAGTATCTTGGCAAGCAACAATGGAATACGAAGCCGCGATAGGTAGCTCAGGTGTGTTGGAAGCGCTCCGCGCCTTCGATCCGCGGGTGGTCGGGACTCTTCCCCTGGCGCTCGCCGTGCCGGGAAGCGATATCGACATCATCTGCCACGCATTCGACCCGATGGCCTTTGCCGAGGTGATCTGGAGACAGTTCCAAGCCTGCGACGGCTTTCGTATTTATCAGTGGACCTCCCCGGGACGACCGGTGGTCGCTCGCTTCGAATGGGGAGGGTGGCCCTTCGAGGTGTTCGGGGATGCAAGGCCGGTAGATCGGCAGCGCGGCTGGTTGCATTTTGAGATCGAGAAAAGATTGCTCGAACTCGATGACGGACGCCTCCGGAAGGCTGTCCTTCAGCAAAGGTCGCTGGGAATCAAGACCGAGCCCGCCTTCGCAGCCGTCCTTGGGATAGACGGCGATCCCTATCGCGGCCTGCTCGAACTTGCTTCGGAGACCGACATTCAGTTGCGCGCTCGGCTGAACTCATTGTGAGGAATTGTCCGCCGCGCCGCTGGTGAGCCGCTCTGTTACCGCCGTAGCTCAAATTCCGTCGCCTTTGTCAGACCGATGTCGCATGCTTCAACGACGGAGAATGGCAAGCAGGAGAAAGAAGTGCCCTACGCGGACGTTAACGGTCAGCGGCTCTATTACGAGGATACGGGCGGGGCTGGCCCGGCGATTGTCTTCTCGCACGGACTGTTGCTTGACGGCACCATGTTCGCGCCGCAGGTGATGGCGTTCCGGGACAGATACCGGTGCATCGTGTGGGACGAGCGCGGGCACGGGAAGACTGCCACGGAAACGTTGCCGACCTTTTCTTACTACGATTCCGCAAACGATCTCGACGCACTCCTTGCGTTTCTCGGTATCGAGAGCGCCATTCTCGTCGGCGTGTCTCAGGGCTCCTTCCTGAGTATGAGATGCGCCCTGATGCATCCTGAGCGCGTCCGTGCCCTGGTCTTGATCGCAACGCAGGCAGGCGTAGACGACCCGAAAACACTTGCGAGCTATCGTGCGCTGCTTGGCGCATGGATCGCAGGCAAGCTGCCGGACGAAATCGCCACCACGGTCGAGCACATCATTTTCGGTCCCAACTGGCCTGGCGCCTCCGCATGGAAGGAAAAATGGCGCGCCATGACGGCGCCAAATCTCTTGAGCTGTCTCGACACGCTCGCTCGCCGAGACGATATCAGCGACAAGATCTCCTCGATCCGCGTCCCCACACTTGTCATCCATGGCGATGCCGATACCGCCATTCCACTCGCCAGGGCGCAAGCCATGAAGGAAGCCATTCCCAATGCGGAACTGATCGTGATTGCGGGCGGTCACTCCGTCAACATGACCAACCCAGGCCCCGTGAACGCAGCCGTCAAGGATTTCCTTGAACGACATCCTCTCGTCTCTTGAACGCCGAAGGCGTGAAAGCGGTCTTGGGCGATCTCGACAAAACTCAAGCAGCGATCATTTGCGGCGGTAGCGAAGCGCATCGACCAGCAGCGAGAACGCCGGCGATGGCTGCCGGCGGCTCGGATAATAGAGGTGATAGCCGGAGAACGGCGGGCACCAGTCCGACAGGACGCGCACAAGCTGGCCGCTCGACAAATACGGCTGCACATGCCCCTCGGTCAAATAGGCGAGCCCGAAGCCTTTCAAGGCGGCGCTGAGCAGTGCGCCGGCGCCGTTGAAGACAAGCTGGCCCTCGACGCGCACATTCACTTCACGCCCGTTCTTCTCGAATTCCCAGGCATAGAGGCTGCCGCCATGCGTAGGCAGGCGCAGGTTGATGCAGTTGTGATGGGTCAGATCCTGCGGCGTCCGCGGCCGCTTCCGGTTGGAGAAGTAGGAGGGCGCGCCCACGACCGCCATGCGCAGGTCCGGACCCACACGCACGGCGATCATGTCCTTTGCCACCAATTCGCCCGGACGAATCCCGGCGTCGTACTGGGCCGCGACGATGTTGGTGAGACCGTAGTCGATCAGGACTTCGACCCGTGCGGTTCAGCAACCTGACACCCAACCGCTCTTCCAGGCCGCGGACGATCTCACTGAGCGTCGGTTGGGAGATCCCGAGCTTTGCCGCCGCCCTGGTGAAGCTCCGCTCCCGCGCCACCGCCAGAAAGGCAAGTAGATCGCTCGCGTTCTCGCGGTCCATTTATAGGTAACTCCGATAAATCTGATCGGATTTTATCATCTAATACCTGGATGCCCAAAGCGCTACGTTCGCATGCGATCGCTGGCCCAGCCATCCGCTACCGAGGAGAGTTCTCCATGAGAGTGCTCGCAGCCGCCGCCGTCTCACTCTGTCTGATGGCTCAGGCTTCGGCCCAGACGCCCGCAACCAAGGGAGCAAATACGATGCCCACGCCCCAAGACATTCGGGCGGTCGCGCCCGCCCTCGAAAATTACGCGCAAGGCGTTGTGCTTGGCGATCTCTGGAAGCGACCCGGCCTCTCGGCGCGTGATCGCAGCATCGTGACCGTCGCCGCCCTCATCGCCCGGGCTCAGACGGTCGAGCTGCCATACTATCTCAATCTCGCGATCGACAGTGGCGTGAAGCCGTCGGAACTTTCGGAGATCATCACGCATCTGGCGTTCTACACCGGCTGGGCGAATGCAATGGACGCGCTCCCGGCGGCGCAGGAAGTCTTCAGGAGCCGCAACATCGGAGCCGATGAGCTTCCGCCGGCGTCCGGACCGCGGCTCCCCCTCGACGAGGCTGCGGAGACGCAGCGGGCGACGCGTGTTGGACAGCAGTTCGGTCAGATCACGCCGAGCCTCGTGCAGTACACGACCGACGTGCTGTTTCGCGACCTCTGGCTGCGACCGGGCCTCGCCCCTCGGGACCGCAGCCTCGTCACCGTGAGCGCCCTCGTCGCGACCGGACAGGTCGCTCAAATCACCTACCACCTGAACCGGGCGATGGATAATGGATTGACGCGGGAAGAGGCCGGAGAGGTGCTCGGCCATCTGGCCTTCTATGCCGGCTGGCCCAACGCGTTTTCCGCGGCGCCGGTCGTCAAGGACGTGATCGAGAAACGGCCTCCGTAGTGATCAGGATGTACTCGCGTCGACGATTGATCGCTGGCACCGGAGCCGGATTCGCCTTGACCGTGATCGGCGGGGCCGCGGCGGAAAAGTCGACCACCAAGCGAAGGAGTGGAGACATGGATATCGAGATCAAGCGAAATGGTTCGCGGCCCTCTGCCAAGGGCTCGCCGGACTGGTTCACCGGTTCGGTCCGCGTCGACCCGTTGTTTCAGGCGCCTGATCCGGCGCGGGTCGGCGCCGGACAGGTCACCTTTGAGCCCGGCGCCCGGACCGCCTGGCACACCCATCCGCTCGGCCAGACATTGATCATCACCTCGGGACTGGGATGGGTGCAGCGCGCCGGCGGACCTATCGAGGAAGTGCGGCCAGGCGACGTGGTGTGGTTCCCGCCAGGCCTCAGGCACTGGCACGGAGCGACGCCGACCACGGCAATGACCCACATCGCCATCCAGGAATCGCTCGACGGCAAGAATGTCGACTGGATGGAGAAGGTCAGCGACGAGCAATACCGCAAGTGATCGAGCCGCGATTGGATGGAGAGATCGAATGAAGCCCTACGTCATCTGCCACATGGCGGCGAGCATTGATGGCCGCACGCTCCTCAGCCGCTGGAGTCCTCAGGCCAGCGTGTCGCCAGGGCTGTTCGACCGATTGCACGAAGAGATCGGAGGCGACGCCTGGCTGGTCGGACGCACAACCGGTCAGGAATATGCCAAGGGCAGCAAGTATCTCTCGTCCACGAAGGATGTCTTCCTGCGCGAGCCCTGGTTTGCGCGTCGCGACGCGAAGGCCTACGGCGTCGTGCTGGACGCGCGCGGAAAAATCGTGTGGGGCCGCTCGGACATCGGCAATGATCCCATCGTCGTCGTGCTGACGGACGACGTCTCGGATGCACACCTGGCGGGACTTCGCAGCGAAGGAATTTCCTACGTCTTCGGCGGGAAGAAACAGCTCGACCTGCCGCTGACGCTGGACGTCCTGAACCGCGAGCTCGGTGTGAAACGTCTGTTGCTGGAAGGCGGCGGCGTCACCAATGGTGCCTTCCTGCGGGCAGGGCTCGTCGACGAGGTGAGCCTGATCCTGTTTCCGACAGTGGACGGAGCGAAGGGAGCGCCGGCCGTGTTCGACTCGCTGGAGAACGAGCAGGGACGGTCGGCGCCCGTCCGATCGATGACCCTCGAGAGCCATCAGGTGCTCGAGGGCGGAGTCATGTGGCTGCGTTACAAATTGCAGAATGAATGATCCAAGGACCTGCATCTCAATCGGCCTTGAACGGGCCGTCCGTCCTCCACAGCACTAAAGGAGCGAGTTCAGTGTATTTGCCTTTCAAGAACCAGGTCGCGCTGGTCACGGGCGCTGCATCCGGCATGGGTTTGGCCACCGCCAGAGCTTTCGCGGACGCCGGCGCGGCCGTCGCGCTCGTCGATGTCCGGGAGGACGCCGTACGCCGTGCCGCCGAAGAGCTGGCGGCGGCCGGCCATAAGGCGATCGGGATTCAGTGCAACGTCGCCGATGAAGGCGACGTCGCCGCAGCGGTCGAACGGACCGTATCCGAATTCGGGCGGGTGGATGCCGCGTTCAACAATGCCGGCGTGCAGTCGCCTGCGATCGAGACTGCCGACGTTACGGGCGAAGAATTCGATCGGGTCAATGCCATCAATCTGCGCGGCGTCTGGACCTGTATGAAGCATGAGCTCAACCACATGCGAGAGCAGGGCAGCGGCGCTATCGTCAATTGCTCGTCCATTGGCGGCTTGATAGGTCTGCCAGGGCGTGCGGCTTACCACGCCGCCAAACATGGAGTGATTGGGCTGACCAGGAGTGCTGCGCTCGAATATGCAGCGCGCGGTATCCGCATCAACGCGGTGTGCCCGGGCACCATCGACACCCCCATGGTTTCCGAGATGCTTTCCAAAGAGCCCGAAGCGATGAAGGAAATCCTTCGGAATCAACCGATCGGTCGGCTTGGTCGCCCCGATGAGATCGCGTCCGCCGTCCTCTGGCTGTGCAGCCCCGGCGCTAGTTTCGTCATTGGGCATGCGCTCGTCGTGGATGGCGGGTTTACCGCTCACTGAACGCGGCCCTCGGCAGAATTGTTCTGCGCGCCTCCCTTAACCATCGCTCTTCAACGCTGCTCGCACGAAGAGGGGTTCTGCGATCTCGAGTGGCTTCAGCGGGGCGCCTGCTTCCGAGAAACGCTTCCAGTAGGAAAGACTCCCGGCAACATCGACATGCATGATCTCGAGTTTGAGATCGTCCGGATCGGAGAAGAAGAACGCGTAGTAGCCGGGCTCATAGTCGTACTCGGCCGGGGGATCGAGGATCGGCACGTTCCTATCCTTTAGAAACCGATAGAAGGCGTCGACTTCGTCTCGAGAACCGACATTCCAGGCGAGGTGATGGAAGCCCGGCGAATGGCGGTCGTGAGTCCTGTTCGGGCTGTCCGGATTCGCGACGCTCATGATAAACCAATGCAGCGTACCATGTGGCGCCCAGCTCGCCCAGGCGAGGCGCGTGACGCTTTCCTCCACCAGCAAATAGCCAAGCCGCTCCATAACGGGTTGGTAAAAATCCCTGGCTCGCGTGACGTCCGTGACGGTGAGCCGCAAGTGATTGATCGTGCCGGTGCGGTCGGTGTGCGGCTGGCCTGGCAGCACATTTTTCGGATCTTTGCGCATATCTTTTCTCTCCAAAGCATGATGGCTCGGCGCGGCAGGGCGAGCGATTGCCTTCATCCGCGCCGCGGTGTCAGTCCGCGATGCGGCTTCCAGTTCGGTTGCGCATGAACAATAGGCCGATCACAAAGCTCAGCGACGCCACGCCGACCGGATACCAAAGGCCGGCATAGGGATTCCCGGTCACCGTCACCACGGCGAACGCGACGAATGGAAGGAAGCCTCCGAACAGGCCATTCCCGACATGGAACGGCAGCGAGAGGGACGTGTAGCGGATGCGCGCTGGGAACAATTCGACCAGGAACGCGGCCATCGGGCCATAGACCATCGTTGCCCACACCATCATCAGGATCAACAGCAGCGCGGCGGGAAGCCATTTGACCTGCGCGGGATCGGCCGTCTTCGGATAGCCGGCGGCAGCGAGTGCTGCAGCGTAGGTGGCGCTGTCAAAACCCTTGATAACAGTCGATCCGATATGGACGACGAAGCCCGCTGTATCAGCCGTTTCGGCGGACGCGTAAGTGACGCCGGCCTTTGACAAATAGTCCCTGGCCATGTCGCAGGGCGTTGCAGGCTTGGCGAACATGTTGAAATTGCAGTCCTTGGCCGCGACCTGGACCGGGCTGTTGCTCTGCGCGGCCGCGAGTGCGGGATTCACCGCCCAGGTGAGGGCGTGAAAGGTCGGGAAATAGGTCACGGCGGCCAGCAGAAAGCCTCCGACGATCAGCGGCTTGCGGCCAATCCGATCCGACAGCGCGCCGAACGCGATGTACAGCGGCGTGCCTGCCAGCAGCGCAATCGCGATCAGGACATAGGCACTCACGTAGTCAAGCTTGAGAGTGGCCGTGAGGAAGTAGAGTGCATAGAACTGTCCGGTGTACCAGACGACGGCCTGTCCGGCGGTGGCGCCGAACAGCGCGATCAGCACGAGGCGCAGATTGGCCCAATTGCCGAAACTGTCGCGAAATGGCGCGCGGGACGTGGCACCAGCCCGCTTCATCTCGGCGAAGACGGGAGATTCCTCCAGTCGCAGGCGGATGTAGACGGACATCCCGAGCAGTGCGATCGAGACGAGGAATGGAATTCGCCAGCCCCAGCTCGCGAACGCAGCCGCGTCCATTGACTGCCGGCAGGCCAGAATGACACCAAGTGACAGCAACAGGCCCACCGTCGACGTGGTTTGAATCCAACTGGTGTGAAGTCCGCGCTGCCGGTCCGGTGCGTGCTCGGCGACATAGATCGCGGCGCCACCATACTCGCCGCCGATGGCCAGTCCTTGCAGCAGGCGAAGTCCAACCAGCAGCACCGGCGCCAGCATCCCGATCTGGGCATAGGTCGGCAACAGGCCAACAGCCGCAGTGGATAGCCCCATGATCAGGATCGTTATGAGGAACGTGTATTTGCGTCCGACCATGTCGCCGAGACGGCCGAATACAAGCGCTCCCAGCGGACGCACGGCGAATCCCGCTCCGAATGTGGCGAGGCTGGCCAGGAATGCTGCAGTCTCGTTGCCGGGAGGAAAGAACAGTGCGCCGAAGAACGCAGCGAGCGTTCCGTAGATGTAGAAGTCGTACCACTCGAAGATGGTGCCGAGCGATGCGGCCGTGATGACCAGTCGGCGCGACTTTGTGGTGTCTGCTTGCGCAGCATCGATTTCGGCCACAGTGACCATGGTGGTGTTCCCCCTTTGCGTGATGTGAAGTCTTATGAAGTGAAAGCGTCGGCGTAGGCGCCAAGCGCCTGGCTTCCGCCGGTGTGCAGAAACAGGATGTTCTCGCCCCGCCGGAATTTTCCGCTCTGGATCAGCGCGATCAGCCCCGCCATTGCCTTGCCGGTGTAAACAGGATCGAGCAGCAATCCTTCGGTCTCGGCCGCGAGTTGGATGGCGTCGATGGTTTGCGATGCCGGCTGGCCGTACCCGGGGCCGACGAAGCCATCGTCGATCAGAGGAGCCTTGAAAGCGGCGACATCTTCGATGCTGAGCAGAAGCGCAGCGGATCGCAGGTGCTGCGCCACCTTCGCGCGCTGGCTCTCGAGCGGCGCCCCGACGGAGATGCCAAGAATAGAGGCCTCCAGCCCGGTGAGATGGGCGCCGAGGATATAGCCCGCCTGAGTGCCACCGCTGCCGGTCGGCAGGATGATACTGTCGATGGCGATTGCGCGTTCATGCAGTTGCGTGAGCAGTTCGAAATAGCCGGCGACATAACCGAGGACGCCGACCGCGTTCGAACCACCCACCGGAATGATGTAAGGCCGCCGGCCGCGCTCGCGCTCCTGTCCGGCAATCTCTTCCATCATCGGGCCGCTCTCGACGTCCCCGACAAGACGAATGTCGGCGCCGAGCAGACGATCGATGAGGACATTGCCGCTGGTGCGATAAAGGTCGCCGCGCCCTCCAACGGAGTCGGTCAGAACCAGAATCGGCCGCAGATCGCAACGAACCGCCGCCGCTGCGACCTGACGCGCATGATTGGACTGGACGGCGCCCGCCGTAATGACTGTATCCGCGCGCTCCTCTCGGGCAGCGCCGATCAGAAACTCGAGCTTTCGGATCTTGTTGCCGCCACCGGCCAGGCCTGTGCAGTCGTCCCGTTTGACCCAGATGGTTGGTCCGTTCAGCTTGGCCGAAAGCCGGTCGAGCCGCTCAAGCCGAGTTGGCGCGTGGACAAGCTCTACGCGAGGAAATGCAGAAAGCCGCTGTGCTTCCTGCTGCGCGCGCTCGGGTGACACTGCAAAACGGTACGCCATCGAAAATTCTCATGGATCGCGAATAAAAGATCGCCCACCTTGTTAAAAGGCTGACCAAACGCTATTTTTTGCAAAATCATTAGTAAAACGAGTTGTTTCGATGGAAATCGATCGAATAAATCGATGGGTTGTGCTATGAACCTCGAACTGGAACTCGTGCGCACCTTCCTTGCGATCATCGAGCAAGGCGGCTTCACCCGTGCGGCGGGTCGGCTGCATAAGACGCAATCAACCATCAGCCTCCATATTCGTCGGCTTGAGGAGATCGTCGGCCGACCGCTTTTCGAACGTCAGGGCCGCGGTGTCGCGCTGACAGAACAAGGCGAGGTCCTTCGAACCTATGCCGAGGCGCTGGTTGATCTAAATGACGAGGCGTTGCTGAAGCTGCGCCGCCCACCGCTGACGGGCACGGTTCGGCTTGGACTGCCGGAGGATTTCGCCACCCGCCATCTGCCGATGGCGCTGCGACGCTTTACAGCAAGTCATCCAGCGATCCGTCTGGAAGTCAGGAGTGCGTTGACAGCCGAACTGATGCGCGACCTGGGGAACGGCGATCTCGACATCGTGCTGGCCCGCCGCGAATCTGAGGCGACGGAGGGATATGTTCTTTGGCGGGAGCCGCTTGTCTGGGTCGGCGCCCGCGGTCAGAGTTTTGTCGTCGACCCTCTTCCCCTCGTGATGTTTCCCCACGGCTGCGTCTATCGCCCGGAAGTATTACGGCGCATGCGCTCCTGTCCGCGACCTTGGGAGATCGTGTACACGAGCACCAGCCTTGCCGGCGTGCAAGCCGCTGTATCGGCAGGCATCGGCATCGCGGCGTTGGCCCAAAGCACCGTTCTTCTCGATTTTGTAGCCCTCGGCGCGGCAGAAGGTTTGCCGGATCTCCCTGAGACTGAAATAGCGCTCTTCAAAGGATCGTCGCGCAACGAGGCGGCAACTTACCTGGGCGAATATCTGTCGGAGTCGGTACAAAGCCTGTCATCTTCATCATCCGCCCGAATGTTCTGATGGCGTTGATCCAGTCCGATACCGTCGCTGAGCCGCTGCGGCTTTGGGTCCTACTCGACAAGACTCAATCCAAGCACGGCTTCTTCGCGGAAGTCCGCGACGAAAGTAGAGCTTTCGTCCTGCAGAAGTTCGGAGCAGCTCAGTGCCGTGTCGCGGCCGAGCGTCAGCTTACATGGCTCTCTTGTTACACGGCTCTCTTGGTCTCCTCGGCGTCAATGCAGCCGGCGATGGCATCGAGTACCGCCAGCTCCGCCTGCTCGATCGACGCGACGGCATAATCAATCGCGAACCCCGCCTCCCACTCAAGTCTCTCGGCCTTGTTTTCAGCGCGCCCGGCCTCTCGCTCTCGCTTTCGCTGGGCGATTCCGACCTTCAACGCCTCGATATCGGCGGCGATTCGTACGCCCGAGAGCAAAGGTCTGGATTGCCCCGAAGCGGACTCACAATAGCGGCACGATTGCTCAGTAGTATGTGTCGGTCGCTACCGCGTGATACAGTTCAATGAAAGGCAGTCAGGGGGTGAACGGGGAGAAATACGGAGCCGGGTCGATTGTTGTTTCCGACTATGACCCGAAATGGCCGACGTTGTTCGCGCAGGAGCGCACTACGATTAAGAATGCTCTCGGCTCGTTCGCTTTGGCTATTGAGCATATGGGCAGCACGGCAGTTCCAGGTCTCCCTTCGAAGCCCATCATTGACCTGTTAGTTGGTGTACCTAGCCTTGAAGAGGCAAAGGAACGATGCATCGAGCCGATTGAGGTGCTTGGCTACATTTACGTACCGGAGTACGCGTCATGGATCCCCGGCGAGCTGTTCTTCCGTAAGGGGCCTCCGGGGCCGTGGACCCACCATGTGCATTTGATGGAGCCGTCCCATCCTCGTTGGGAGGCATTACTGGTGTTTCGCGACTATCTTCGCACACACCCTGAGGCAGCCCGCGCCCGCGCCTATGCCGACATTAAGCGGGCCCTCGCTGCTTCGTCAAAAGACAACATAGAGGCCAATAGAACCGGCAAAAATGTTTTCGTCGAGAAGACAACAGCTAAGGCTCGTGCATGGCGCGCGGATGCAGGAGATCAATAGCGACGCGAGATGTCAGGGCCTCAACATGTGCTTTTGGCCCGCAGCAGACCTGATGCCTTTTCTGAGGTCCCTCGAGCAGCCGTATTCAATAGTAACAGCTTTAGACGCGGCGACCGTTGATCCCTACTTCAAGCGGAGCCTCTGCAGCCGCTTCACGGCGAATTCGTCGCCAGGCTTCAGTCTTAAGACGGCCTCGTAGTCGCGATACGCACGATCAAGCTCGCCTGCCCGTTCGTAGGCTAGCCCTCGATATCTCAGGGCCGTAGTGGAATTGGGGCGGAGTTCGACAGCTTTATCCAAGCTTTCGATCGCGGCCTTCTCATTCTTCAGTGTGAGATGTGCGGCTCCGACGCCCACCCGAAGTCGATACGTGTCGTTTTGCGTGAGATGCCCGAGTGCCAGCGCCTTATCGTAATCCTCCAGCGCGGTTTGCGGTCGGTCCGAGCGATTATAGGCCTCGGCACGTCCAAGCATGAATACGCCCGATGTCGGATCAAGCTTTATTGCTTCGTCAAACCGATGGATTGCTTCCTCGGATTGGCCTAGTTCCATAAGCGCCAGTCCCTGGCCATTGGGGAAAGTCCCGTCATCAGAAAAAAACTTTGCCCCGGCGGTGTAGTCGGCCAGTGCAAGCTCAAAGCGACTTTGGTGGTGATAGAAAAAGCCGCGCTCGCTATAAGCGCGTCGATCGGTAGAGCCGACCATTTCAACGACCGCATTGAAATCGGCTTCGGCTTGATCCCAGCTTTTTGCCAGCTGAGCGGTAACACCCCTCATCAGCAGCAGCTCTGCCCGGTCTTTAGGACTGAATTGCTGCTCGAGCCCTTTGGAGTAAATTTGGATGGCGCGCTCAAAGTCCAGCTTGCTTACGGCAACGGCAGCAGCCGTCTGGTAAGTCTGGGCGTCGGACGCAATCACCGCAGAACAGATTGGCCACAGCACGGACAGGAAAGCAATTCCGCGCAGGACTCTCCGCTGTGCCAAGCCAATTTTCATTTGCTTCTCCGGGCCGAGAAAGCGCTCATGCCCGAAGTTGATGCAATCGACAATGGTTCTTATCGAACAATGCAACCGTAATGCTGATTGCGGTTAAACAATCGTTGATCGAGCAACATCTGTCCTCCGCCATTGCTGCCGGCGCAGATTAAGCTTGGCCTCCAAGTTCGCTATTGGACCATCGCGTCATTTCGTGGCGGCGCAGCAATTCGGTCGCTTTTAGAGCGAGGCGGACATCAACTGGCGGCGTCCACAGAATCCGGTTTATGGATACGCTAGTCACTTCATCGTAATGGTGATGCGAGCCAGGCTGGCCGAGAGCTCCACGCCCAACCTGGGTCCGCTAAGCACCAGGACGACGCCATTCGCATTCTGCAAGCGCACAGCGCCGGCTCCGGCGACGAGAGCGCCGGCGGCTCCGACCGCAGTGTAGGTGCCTGCCAGATCGCCGGGATCGCGCAGGTTTTGGGCCTGCCCGACGAACTCATCAATTGACAGCGCAAGCGTGGCGCCAAAACTCGCGCCCGAAATGTCGAAGGGATATTTTTTGCCGTGGAATGTCAGCACGCCTGTACCATTGCCGACGGCGGCGATGATTCCGGCCTTGGAGAAGAGGACATGCACGCTGCCGGTGTCTGCCGGTGACGGACTGGTCGTCGCCGTCCACGCGGCGAACGCTATCAGGCTGGATGCAATTGCACCGCGAAAGTTGCGCATAAGACCTGGTCCCGCGTTTGAACGAGCTGAGGTCGAAGTCCGAGCTTGAGACGAGAGACAATCCTGATCAGGCGCAAGAACGCTTGCGTTAGATCAAGGCGGTCTTTGTCCGCATGAAAATGCGCCGGCTCCGAAATCCTAACCCGAGGGCTGGAATCATGCTGAGCGCCGGCGGCTTCAAGTGCGGGCGGCGGTAGCCACGGTTCCATTCACTGACCGCGTCGAATGGGCCGCGACGAAAAGCCCGTGGAACGTACAGGGGAGGCCAAGGATTGCCATAATTGGCGTAATTCCTGTTCAGCGCTGGTTCACCCGTCGAGGAATCCAATCGAGTGGCATCCGATAGGGGAATGATCATGACACGCATTCTGTTGGCATTGTTCATTGGCCTGGTGTCATCGATCGCGCTGCCTGCACAGGCGCAGGAGCAGGAGAAGCGGCTCGCGCTGGTGATCGGCAATGGCGCCTACGCGACTGGTGCGCTGCCGACGGCGGACAACGATGCAGGCCTCGTGGCGCAGACGCTGCAGGCCGCGGGCTTTGACGTCGTCGGTGCCCGGGACCTCGACGGCGAGACGCTGCGGAAGTCGTTCCGTGAGTTCGTGCAGAAGGTGCAGGAGGCGGGATCGAACACGGTCGCCTTTGTCTATCTCGCCGGCTACGGCGTGCAGCTTACGGGTGAGAACTATTTCATTCCGGTCGATGCGAAGATCGCCCGCGACATCGACGTGCCGGTCGAAGGCCTGCGGCTGTCGGACTACATGCGCCAGCTCTCGGCGCTGCCGGTGAAGGCCAACATCATCATCCTCGATGGCGCGCGTGCGAATTCCTTCGCCAAGGAGGGGCAGCCGCTCGCCGGCGGCCTTGCGCTGGTCGAGCCCGACCCGAAGATGCTGGTGGCGTTCAATGCCGCACCCGGCACGATCGCGCCGGAAGGCCAGCCGCCTTACGGCCCCTACGCGCAGGCGCTTGCCGAGATGATCCGCGCCGGCGGCCTGCCGCTGCCTGAACTGTTCGACCGCGTCCGCCTGCGTGTCAGCGAGATGACCAAGGGCGCGCAGATCCCGTGGAATGCGCAGAAGATCGACACGCCCTTCATGTTCTTTGAACGGCAGCAGGACGCGCCGCCGACCCAGGTCGACGCCAGCGCCCGCGACAAGCCGATCCGCGACTTCGACGCCAAGGACGCCTATGCCGCCGCGCTGGAGCGCGACACGCTGCAGGGCTATGAAGACTTCCTGCAGGCGTTTCCGAATGATCCGCTTGCGAAGCGGGTGAGGGCGATCGTCGCCGCGCGGCGCGAGGCGATCACCTGGGGGCGGAGCTATCGCACCGATTCGCCGAATGCCTATTGGTCCTATCTCCATCGCTATCCGCGCGGCCCTCATGCGGCCGATGCGCGGCGGCGGCTTACAATCCTGTCGGCGGCGCTGGAGCCGCCGCCGTCCTTTGCGCCGATCGACTACGACGTTGGGCCGCCGCCGCCCGATGAGTTCATGTATGTCGAGGATCGCCCGGTCCTCTACTTCGATGATCCCGTGTTCGCCTTTGCGCCGCCGCCACCGCCGCCGGTGTTCTTCCTGCCGCCACCGCCGCCGGATTTCGTGGTGCTGGCGCCACCGCCGCCTCCAGTGGATGTCTTCGTGCTACCCGTTCCGCTGTTCGTGCCGATCCCGGTCTTTGTCCGGCCGCCGATCTATGTTGCGCCGCCGCCGAACAACATCGTGTTCGCCAACATCCACAACCAGACGATCATCAACAACGTCATCAACAATCCGAACCCAACTCCGGCGCAGCTCGGCGCGCTCGGAACGAAGTTCAGTGGTGGCGCAGCTCGGCCGGCGATAGCGCCATCGCTGCCGCCTGCCGCCGCGCAGCGGGCTAATCTGGTCCAGCCATCGCCGCAGGGCGCTGCTCAGCCGGCGCTGGGCACCAAGTTTGCGCCATCAGCATCACCAGCGCCGGGCGCGGCACCCAACGCCGCGGGCGCGCATGCGCTGCCGGGCGCCGGAAGGCAGCCATTGCCGCAGACGACGACGGCGCCCGCGACCGCCGCGCAGCCTGATCCGGGCTCCAAGGCGACGCGACTGACGTCCCCACCGACTGCGCCCAACGCGGCTGGCACCAATGCGCCGGCTGGGACCAAGGGACGGCCTTCGCCGCAGACCGCGACGGCGCCTGCCACGGCCGCGCAACCCAACGCGACCAAGCCGGCAGCTTCGCCGAGCGCTGCCGCTGCGCCGGCCGACACGAAACTCAATCGGGCAGCGCCCGGGCAGCGGCCGTCGGCCGCACGGCCGGCGGATGTTCCGAGGGCCGCTGCCGCGCCGCCATCTCGCAACGCGCCCGCGGCGAGCGCCTTGGCAAGGCCGACACCTTCCGTCGCTCCGCCGGCTGCCGCGCATCGCCCGTCACCGCCGCCGGCAGCGGCGCGGACGCCGCCGCCCGCTGTCGCAGCGCGGGCGCCCGCGCGTGCCGCGGTCGCACCGCCGCCAGCTCCCGCTCCGCGCGTTGCGGCGCCACCGCCACGCGCAGCCGCGCCGCCGCCCCGGGTCGCATCACCGCCGCCGCAGATGCAGCGCGCGGCACCACCGGCGCGGCCGGCTCCGCCAGCGGGTCGCGGCGGAGCTGCCTGCCCGCCCGGCGGGTGCCCTCAGCATTGAACGGTGTGAAGCGCGGGCCTCAATCCCGCTTGCGCGAGGCGAGATCCGCGATTGCCCTCATCACGGCGTCGCGGACACCGGGGTCGTACAGGATGTGCCCGGCGCCTTCGACGATGCGGACGTCGGCCTCTCGCCAGCGTGTGGCCAGCGCAAACGACGTGGCCGGCGGACACAGCAGATCGTAGCGGCCCTGCACCAGGATGCCGGGAATTCCTGCGAGCTTGCCGGCTTCGTTCATCAACTGGTCGGGCGCCATGAAGCAGTCATTGGCGAAGTAATGCGCCTCCATGAACGGCGTCGCGGGAGGGGCGCGCGAGGCGTTCAGCGAGGCGAGGTCAAGCCGTACGCGGGCGGGCGCGTGGATGGAGAGGATGTGTTCGGTGTCGTGCCAGGCGCGCGCGGCCGGGCCGTGCACCGCAGCGTCGGTGTCGAGGATGCGCCGCCAATAGGCCTCGAGCGGCTGCTCGCGCTCCTCCATCGGCAGAACGCTCAGGAAGTCCGCCGACAGCGCCGGGTAGAAGCGCGGCAGCGTGTCGAGAAAGGCGCCTTCCAATTCCCTGCGCGTGCCGAGGAAGGTCGCGCGCAGCGCGAGGGCGGTGACGCGATCGGGATGCGCCTGCGCATAGGCCAGCGCGAGCGTCGCGCCCCAGGAGCCGCCGACCACCAGCCAGCGCTCGAAACCGAATTTCTGCCGGATCGCTTCCATGTCCGCGATCAGGAGCGGCAGCGTGTTGGCCTCGCGCTTTCCCTTTGGCCGGCTGCGTCCGGCGCCGCGCTGGTCGAACAGCACCGCATGAAAACGCTCGGGATCGAACAGGCGGCGGTGATCCGGCTGGCAGCCGCTGCCGGGGCCGCCATGCAGATAGACGGCGGGCACGCCGCCCTCGCGGCCGACACTCTCGACATAGATCTCGTGATCGTCGCCGACATCAAGGAATTCGGACGTCAGTGGCGCGAAAGGATCCGTGCGGCGCGATGATTTGCCCGCCTCGGCGTCAGGCGCCATGGTCGCCTTCCGTCTCCAGCGTGCCGCCGGCGAAATTGCGATAGAGGAAGCGGTTGTTGTTGGCGGCCGCCTCGGTCTCCGCGAGCTTGAAGATCTTCTCGTGCATCGGCGACAGCGTGCAGGCCGGATCGGTATTCCCCGCATCGCCGGTCAGCGCAAAGGCCTGGCAGCGGCAGCCGCCGTAATCGACCTCGCGGAATTCGCAGGATTTGCACGGCTCGGGCATCCACCCCGTGCCGCGATAGCGGTTGAAGGCTTCCGAGTTCTGCCAGATCCAGGCGATCGAATGGTTCGAGCGCACGGATTCGAACTGAAGCCCAGTGATGCTTTCGGCGGCATGGCACGGCAGCACCTTGCCGGCCGGCGAGATGTTGAAGAACTGCCGGCCCCAGCCGCCCATGCACTTCTTCGGCCGCAGCGCGTAATAGTCCGGCACCACGTAGTCGATCGCGAGCACGCCCTTCAAGCGCGCCTGCGCCTCCTCGACGATGCGGCTGGTCTCCTCGATCTGCGCGATCGTCGGCATCAAGGCCGCGCGGTTCTTCAGCGCCCAGCCGTAATACTGCACGTTGGCGACTTCGAGCCGGTCGGCGTCGAGATCAACAGCCATCTGGATGATGTCGGAAAGCTGGTGCAGGTTCTGCCGGTGCATCACCGCATTGACGGTGAGCGGCAGGTCGAGCTCGCGCGTCCATCTGGCGGCCTGGATCTTCTTCTCGTGCGAATTCTTCAGGCCCGCGACGCGGTCGGCCACGACAGGCTCGTTGCCCTGGAAGCTGATCTGCACGTGGCAGAGGCCGGCATCGGCGAGCGCCGCCAGTTTTTGCTTCGTCAGCAGCACGGCCGACGTGATCAGGTTGGTATAGAGCCCGACGTCATCAGCGTGCTGCACCAGCTCGACGAGATCTTTCCGCGCGGTCGGCTCGCCGCCGGAGAAATGGATCTGCAGCACGCCGAGCTCGACGAGCTCGGTCATCACCTTCTTCCATTCCTCGGTGGTGAGCTCGCTGCCGGAACGGTCGAGCTCGACCGGGTTGGAGCAATAGGGGCATTGCAGTGGGCAGCGGTGCGTCAGCTCCGCGAGCACCGCCAGCGGAATGCCGTAGCTCGTCGCAGTCGAGCGGCGCTGCTCCAGCACCGCCAGCCCGTCATCCGGCGCGGCCGTCGTCTTGCCCTCGGCGAGAATGTCGCTCATGGCGTCTTCTCCCGTGCCTCGTTGAGAAAACCCTTGTCCGCCAGGCCCTGCAGCATCGCGATCACATCGGTCGAGATCGCCTCGCGCGGTGCGGCGTATTTCGCGGCGAGCTGATCGACCATCTCGGCGACGCTGCGCTCGCCGTCGCAGAGCTGCAGCACTTCGACCGCGATCTCATCCGGCGCCAGCACGCGTTCCGGCGCCAGGATCACCCAGACCTGCCGTGTCTCGTCGAACTTCAGCTTGGCATGCCGCGGCAATTTCGGCCGGCTTGCCTCGCTGACGCTGATGTTGCGGCCCGCCATCGAAAAATCCTCTAGCTCGCCGTCGGCACGAAAGCGCCGGGCGGGATGTGGCCGTCGACATAGGCATGATAGAGCGCGTCGAGCTGCACCCACAGCACGTTGGTCTTGAAGATCAGCGCATTGCAGACCGCCTCGCGCTCCGCCTGCGTCGTGGCGTGCTTCTTGACGTAGTCGAGCGCAAATCCGGCATCGCGCGGCGCCTGCTGCAGGCGGCGCTTGAAATAGCTCATGATATCAGGATTGACGAAGTCATAATGCTGCAGCATGCCGGAGATGCGCTCCTCGTGCAGGTTCGGCGCGAACAATTCCGTCAGCGAGGAGGCGATCGCCTCCAGCGGCGTCCGGTCGCGGCAGAAATGCACATAGGCTTCCACCGCAAAGCGCGTCGCCGGCAGGATGCCTTCGGTCGATTCGACATAGGCGCTGTCGAGGCCAAGGCCTTCGGTCAGCTTCAGCCAGCGCTCGATCCCGCCTTCGCTGCCGACATCGCCGTCGTGGTCCTCGATGCGGTGGCGCCACTCGATGCGGGTCAGGCGGTCGCGGAAGCGCGAGATCACCACCGCGTCCTTGATCGGGATCGTGCTCTGGTAATAGTAGCGGTTCAGCGCCCAGGCCTGCACCTGGCCCTTGTTCAATTTGCCGCCATGCAAGAGCTTATGGAACGGATGCAGGTTGTGATAGCGCGTCGCGCCGATATGGCGCAGCGCGGCTTCCAGCTCCTCGGCGCTATCAAGCGACACGCCCTTGCCGATCGAATAGGCGGTCATCCCTTTGGGCGAAGGTTCTTGGGGTAAAGGTGCATTCAAAGCTCAATCTCCGTTCCATCGGCGGGGATCTGCCAGCCGGCCCGCTCGGCGGCCTGCCGCTCGGGCGAGTCCTTCAACAGCGCCGGGTTGGAGTTGTTGATATGCAGGAACAGTTTTCGGCCGATAGCAAGCTCCGCGAGGCTCTCGATCGCGCCGTGGCCGCCTGACATCGAAATATGTCCCATCCCCTGACCGGTCTTGTTGCCGAGTCCCGCCGCGATCAACTCGTCGTCGCGCCACACCGTGCCATCGAAGAACACCAGCGGCGCTCCTGCAAGCCGAGATTTCAGATCATCGGTCACGCGCGCGCAGGCGGCGAGGAAGTAGAAATATTTACCGCTGGCCTTTTCCGCAATGCGCAAGCCCAGCGTATCGCCCACGCCGTCCTTGCCGGCCGGATGCGCTTTGCCCTCGAGATACCACGCGCCCTTGCCGGGAACCTCGAACGGCAGCACTTCGATGCCGGAGGGTGAGCCGTCGGGCAAGGTCGGCTCGAATGCGTGGTCCACCGCGATCGGCTGGCGCTTGACGTTCTTCTCGCTCAGCACGTCGAAGACGCTATTGGACTTCAGGATCGCCAGCACCCGCTGGTGCGCGTAGATCGTAAACGGCGAACCCTCGCGCATCGACAATAGTCCCGCGATCGCGTCGATCTCGCCATTGGTGAGGATGACGCCCGCGATCGGACTATGGCGGAGCTCGCCGCGCTTTGGGTGCAATTGCGGCGTTGCGGTCACTTGCTGACGCAGGTCGGGCGAGGCGTTGACCAGGAACCAGTGCGCGCCGTCAGCGCTGACCGCGATCGAAGCCTGGGTGCTCTGCAGGTCCGGCGCTTCGCCTCTTGCCTTGGTGCACACCGGGCAGCCGCAGTTCCACTGCGGAACACCACCACCGGCCGCCGCGCCCAGGACGACGACGCGAAGCATGATCCGTCTCCTGGCGAAAATCTGATAGGCAGGGACACAATAACACAGACGCGGGCGTCAACGCGCATCCCTTGGGGAAGGTTCGGACGCCCGCAAGTCCAGCTTCCGTGAGAGATTTGGCTGTCGCGTCCGCTTACTTGCGGGTCGCGCACATATACATGTTGATTTCCATGCCGACGGAAACTTCGGCGATCTTCGGTGCTTTCCAGGCCATTGAGCTCTCCTAAATTGAAACCGGGACGTATTCCGCCCTGCCAATAAAGTAATGCGGGCGAAAAAGTTCGCCAGTTAAATTTTGACGTGTTGCGCTGCATAAGTCATGCTGCGCCGCAACTTAGGGAATTCACGCAGTTGTGCGAGAGCCGCAAGTCAAATCACACGTTTCGCTGTTGTTCGCATTGCAATCAATAGCAATTCTGGGTTTGACGGAGGCTTCCATCGCAAGGGTCTCAACCGGAGTGTCTGCCGCCGATGCCGCGCTATTTCTTCAACACCCGTATCGGCGATGAGCTGATCTCCGACCCCGAGGGCGAAATCCTGCGGGATCCCGATCGCGCCTGGGAGATGGCGCGCGCCATGATTCGGGAACTGCTGCGGACAGAAGGTGCCGACGCCACGCTGTTGAATGCCGTCATCGAAGTGACCGACGACGAGGGCGATATCGTGCTCGAATTTCCGTTCTCCGAGGCGATCATCGGTCCGCCGGATACGGGCTCGGTCACGAAACATTGAAGGTCCGCGCGGTCGTTCTGCGCTGGATCGCTTCCCCGCCTCGATTCCGACCATGTTCCGGATTGCATCCGTGGACGAATGTCGGAAACTGCCGTTCACGAAGCCACGCCGGCGTGTGCAGGGCGCTGTACATGCGAGGACCAACAGGCTTTCGCATCTGGGGAGAACCACAACGATGAACAACCTGACCACGCCGCGCGGCCTTGTCCTGGCCGGCGCTTTCTTCGGCGCATTCACGCTTGCCGCCCATGCCCAGCAGCCCGCCAGTCCACCTGCCGCCGGCGCGGCACCTGCCGCAGCGCAGCCGCTGCCGCCGGGCTCGCCCCTGATCGGACGGCCCGAGAACGAGGCGGCTGCGAAGCTGGCGCCGGTCGCGCCGCCGCCGCTGGCGGCCGCGCCCGACAAATTGCCGCTCGCCAAGCTCAAGGTGCCGGCCGGCTTCAACGTCGAGGTCTACGCCGCCGGCATGGCGAATGCGCGTTCGCTGGCGCAGAGCGACAAGGGCACGGTGTTGGTCGGCAGCCGCCTGGTCGACAAGGTCTATGCCATCGTCAACAAGGACGGCAAACGCCAGGTGAAGGTGATCGCCTCCGGGCTCTATCGTCCGAACGGCGTCGCTTTCAAGGACGGCACGCTCTACATCGCGGAGCTCTCGAAGGTCTCCAAGATCGAGAAGATCGACGACGTCATCGACAGTCCGCCGAAGCCGACGGTGATCTACGACAATCTGCCGAAGGACGAGGCCCATGGCTGGAAGTTCATCGCCATCGGCCCGGACAACAAGCTCTATGTCCCGGTCGGCCAGCCCGGCAACAACGTGCTGCATGACGATGCGCATGGCCAGATCCGGCGTATCAATCTCGATGGCTCGGGCGCGGAAGTCTATGCGGTCGGCGTGCGCAACACGGTCGGCTTCGACTGGAATCCCGAGACCAAGCACCTCTATTTCACCGACAATGGCCGCGACTGGCTGTCCGAGACGGTGCCGGAGGACGAGCTCAACCGCGTGACCAAGGCCGGCGAGGATTTCGGCGCGCCGTTCTGCTACCAGGGCAACATCATCGACCAGGAGCTCGGCTGGGGCAAATCCTGCAGCGACTACACCCCGCCGGTCGGCCTGATGGGCCCGCACACCGCGGCGCTCGGCATGCGCTTCTACACCGGCAACATGTTCCCGAAGGCCTACAAGAACGCGATCTTCGTCGCGCGCCATGGCTCCTGGAACAAGTCGAAGAAGGAGGGCGGCGATGTCGTCGTGGTCAAGCTCGACAAGGACGGCAAGGTGAAGTCGGTCGAGCCGTTCCTCACCGGCTTCCTCGCGGACAACAAATATGTCGGCCGTCCCGTCGATGTGATGCAACTGAAAGACGGCTCGCTGCTCGTCTCCGACGACTGGAACGGCGCCGTCTACCGCATCACCTACGGCAAGCAGAAGGTCGCGGGGCAGTAGATCGTACTCTCTCTCCGTCATTGCGAGCGAAGCGACGCAATCCATGCCTCCGCAAGTGGCGAAATGGATTGCTTCGTCCGCTTCGCTCCTCGCAATGACGGAGCGCCAGGAAAGATCGATGTATAAGAAGCTAATCACCGCGCTCGCCTGTGCATCCATCACCTTCGCCGCCAGCGCCGGGACCATCCAGGAGCGCGCCGCGCCCTGTCTTGCCTGCCATGGCGAGCGCGGCATGTCCGAGACCGAGAACACCCCTTCGCTCGGCGCCCAGCAAGCGGCTTACGTGTTGATCCAGCTCTTCATGTTCCGCGAGAAGCTGCGCGCGTTCGACACCATGAACGAGATGGCGAAGGATCTGTCCGACGACGACCTCCGCACCTTTTCCGATTTTATCGCCACCTTGCCCAAGCCGGCACCGCCCGCCGAGGTCGGCGATTCCGCCCGCATGGCGCGCGGCCAAGCATTGGCGCATCAATATCTCTGCAACAACTGCCACAGGCCGGATTTCTCCGGCAACGACAACGTCCCGCGCATCGCCAACCAGCGCGAGGACTATCTGAACAAGACGCTCAGCGAGTACAAGGACAACACCCGCCACGGCTATGACGGCACCATGGCCGACGTGATGCAGCCGGTGACGAAAGAGCAGATCGCCGACCTTGCCTATTACATCGCCCGCTATCGCTAAAGTGCGCGGCGATCGTCATTCGGGGGCGCGCGGAGCGCGAGCCCGGAATCCATTCGTCCACTTGCGCGGGTGGACAAATGGATTCCGGGCTCGATGCTATCGCATCGCCCCGGAATGACGGCGTCACCGTTTTCGCGGAGGTCATCCCGACCTTCTCCCCATGCGCGAGGAGAAGGGGCAGATGCCATCTTTGTCCATTCCTTGCGCTGGCCACGTCAGCCCTGTGACGCTAAAACACGCCCGTCGCAACGGAGTTGGCAATGGAAGAACTTTGGCGTCTGTCGGCCGCGGATCTGGCCGGCCTGATCAAATCGAAGAAGGTTTCGGCGAGGGAGGCGGCGACTGCCGCCCTGGCGCGGCTGGACGCGGTCAATCCCAAGCTCAATGCCGTGGTCGACCACAGACCTTCGGAAGTGCTGGCGCAGGCGGACGCCATCGATGCCGCGATTGCCCGCGGCGAGGAGATCGGCGCGCTCGGCGGCGTTCCTGTCACGATCAAGGTCAATGTCGACCAGGAAGGGTTTGCCACCACCAACGGCTTGACGCTGCAGCGCGACGTGATTGCGAAGGCCAACAACCCCGTGGTCGAGAATTTGCGGAAAGCGGGCGCCGTCCTGCTCGGCCGCACCAATTGCCCGGCCTTCTCCTATCGCTGGTTCACCACCAACCTGATCCATGGCGACACCAAGAACCCGCGTGATGGCGGCATCACGCCGGGCGGCTCCTCCGGCGGCGCGGGGTCCGCGGTTGCGGCCGGCATCGGGCATATCGCGCATGGCACCGATATCGCGGGCTCGATCCGCTACCCGGCCTATGCCTGCGGCGTGCATGGCTTGCGGCCGACCATGGGCCGCATCCCCGCCTTCAACGCGGCGCTGCCGGAGCGGCCGATCGGCCCGCAGATCAGCGCCGTCTCCGGTCCGCTGGCCCGCACCGTCAACGACCTGCGCATCGCGCTCGCGGCGATGTCGGCCCGCGACGTCCGCGATCCGTGGTGGATGCCGGTGCCGCTGGAGGGACCTTCGGTGCCGAAGCGCGTCGCGATGTGCCTCGATCCTGATGGACTCAATCCGGTCGCCGAGGTGAAGGCGGCGGTGGCGGATGCCGGCAAGCGGCTGGAGCGCGCCGGCTGGACCGTCGAGGAGATCACGACAACGCCGCCGCTGCGCGAAGCCGCCGACCTCCAGACCAAGCTCTGGCTCGGCGACGGCTATGAGGCGCAACTGGAAGCCGCCGAGCGCGAGGGCGATCCCGGCGCGCTCGCCTGCCTGCGCGGCAGCCGCGCCAAAGTGCATCCTTTCGATCTTTCGAAAGCGCTGACGCGCCGGGCGACGTTGACGCGCGAATGGCTGGCGTTCTTCGAACAATATGCGGTGTTGCTGATGCCGGTCTCCGGCGAATTGCCGTTCCCGGATCAACTCGACTGCAAAGACGATGCCTCCTTTGCCCGGGTCTGGAACGCCCAACTGCCGCAGATCGCCATTCCCTTCATGGGCCTGCCCGGGCTGGTTGTGAGCACAGGCCTGGTCGGCCGGATTCCCGTCGGCGTGCAACTGGTCTCGGGCCGCTACCGCGAGGATCTCTGCCTTGCCGTGGGCGAGGCGATCGAAGCCGGCGGCACGCCGTCTGCGGTCATTGATCCCGCAGGCTGATCGAACCATGGTGATTGCAGCGCGCAAAGCTCCCTCTCCCCGTTCTTACGGGGAGAGGGTTGGGGTGAGGGGCTCTCTCCGCGGGTACGGTGACAGACGGACTCGTAGAGGCTCCCCCTCACCCGGATCGCATCTGCGATGCGATCCGACCTCTCCCCGCAAGCGGGGCGAGGTGAAGCGGAGACCGCTTCGTGCTTTGAGGGAAAACCATGCCCACTGTCTATGATTTTGCGGCCCGCTCGCTGGCCGGAGATGAAGTGCCCCTGAAGCGGTTCGAGGGGCAGGTCCTGCTCATCGTCAACACCGCCAGCGCGTGCGGCTTCACGCCGCAATACAAGGGCCTGCAGGAACTCTATCAGGGGCTCTGGCCACGGGGTTTTTCCGTGCTCGGCTTTCCCTGCAACCAGTTCGGTGGGCAGGAACCGGGTGATGAAAAGCAGATCGGCGAGTTCTGCGAAACCAACTACGCGGTGACGTTCCCGATGTTCGCCAAGATCGAGGTGAATGGCGCGAACGCACATCCGTTGTACGAACACCTGAAGAGCGAGAAATCGGGCCTGCTCGGCCCGTCGATCAAATGGAATTTCACCAAATTTCTGGTCGACCGGTCGGGCAGGGTGGTGGCGCGCCATGCGCCCACCGCGCGGCCCGAAGGACTGAAGACAGCAATCGAGGCCCTGCTATGAGCGAGAACAACGAAACGCCCCATGAGGAACTGCCGGACCGCTTGTCGGTCGATCCGAACAGCCCGTACTACAACGCGGATATCCTGGCCCGCGACGTGGGCATCCGCTTCAAGGGCGCCGAAAAGACCAATGTCGAGGAGTATTGCGTCAGCGAGGGCTGGGTGCGCGTCACCGCCGGCAACGCCAAGGATCGCTACGGCAATCCGCTGACCATCAAGGTCCACGGCCCGGTCGAGCCGTATTTCCGCGATAAGACGAAGTCCTGATATCTGAAGCGTAAGTATTTCACTTCGTCATGCCCGGGCTTGTCCCGGGCATCCACGCCCTTCCTTCATCGCGAGCAAAGAACGTGGATGGCCGGGACAAGCCCGGCCATGACGAGAAACCCAAAGGCCAATCCCATGTCCGTCCGTATCATCGACGTTCGCGAGGTAACAAAACCGATCGCCTCGCCGATCCGCAACGCCTATATCGATTTCAGCAAGATGACGACGAGCCTGGTTGCCGTCGTCACCGACGTGGTACGCGACGGCAAGCGCGTGGTCGGCTACGGCTTCAACTCCAACGGCCGCTACGGGCAGGGCGGTCTGATCCGCGAGCGCTTCGCGCCGCGGCTGCTCGAGGCCGATCCGAAGGCGCTGCTTGATGCGAGCGGCGACAATCTCGATCCGGACAAGGTCTGGTCGACCATGATGTCGAACGAGAAGCCCGGCGGCCACGGCGAGCGCTCGGTCGCCGTCGGCACCATCGACATGGCGGTGTGGGACGCGGTTGCGAAGATCGCGAACAAGCCGCTGTTCCGCCTGCTCGCCGAGCGGCATGGCGTCAAGGCCAATCCGCGCGTGTTCGTCTATGCCGCCGGCGGCTATTACTATCCCGGCAAGGATCTCTCCGCGCTGCGCGCGGAGATGCGCGGCTATCTCGATCGCGGCTACAATGTCGTGAAAATGAAGATCGGCGGCGCGTCTGTAACCGAAGACAGCGAGCGGATCGAGGCGGTGCTGAAGGAGATCGGCAAGGACGCGCAGCTCGCGGTCGACGCCAACGGCCGCTTCGATCTGGAGACCGCGATCGCCTATGCAAAAATGCTGCGGGACTATCCGCTGTTCTGGTACGAGGAAGCCGGCGATCCCCTCGACTTCGCGCTGCAGGCCGCGCTCGCAGAATACTATCCGGCGCCGATGGCGACCGGCGAGAACCTGTTCAGCCATCAGGATGCGCGCAATCTCGTTCGTTATGGCGGCATGCGGCCGGACCGCGACTGGCTGCAGTTCGATTGCGCGCTGTCCTACGGCCTCTGCGAATATCAGCGCACGCTGCAAGTGCTGAAGACCCACGGCTGGTCGCCAAGCCGCTGCATCCCGCATGGCGGCCACCAGATGTCGCTGAACATCGCCGCCGGCCTCGGCCTCGGTGGCAATGAGAGCTATCCCGATCTGTTCCAGCCCTATGGCGGCTTCCCCGACGGTATCAGCGTCGAGAATGGCCACATCACCATGCCCGATCTTCCGGGCATCGGCTTCGAAGGCAAGAGCGATCTCTACAAGGAGATGAAAGCGCTGGCCGAGTGAGCCACACTCGCGCCAAAACCTCCGCCGTCATTCCGGGACGTCCGAAGGACGAACCCGGAATCGATCGGGCCGCAGGCGCAGGCGGAGGAATGGATTCCGGGCTCGCGCTCCGCGCGCCCCGGAATGACAGCCCGTCATTGCGAGCGGAGCGAAGCAATCCATGCTTCCGCTTGCGGCGCTATGGATTGCTTCGCTGCGCTCGCAATGACGATGTGGGTGCGTCAGGTGCGACAAATCAACCCGACGGGCAAATCAGCAGAAACGTGTCCACCCCTCGCGCGAAAAATAAACCGCTTAACCCGTCGGGCAAATCAGTGATTTAACTCCGCGCGTCTCACCCGAGAGAGGGGCGGATCGCGATCGTCACGAACGTTGCGGTGAGATGCGGTGGACGTGAAGCGTGTGACTGACGAGCACGCGCATCACGGACGGCGAAGTCGTGTGGTCCTGGCGCCCCGACGCTGGCGCTAAGTTTCCAGTGATCGAGCATCGCTGGAGGCGACGGTGGCAAGAAAGCCCGGTCACCGGGGAGAGCACGAAATAAGCCGTAAAACCATCGCGCAGGGAAAGCCGGAATGCTTCGGTTGAACCTGTGGTCCTACCCCCGTGCTTTTTGTTGCACGGGACCCATGGGTGCAACCGGCACCCGGCTTTCCCTGCGCCCTCTGTTCGATGAGAGGGTGGAAAGTGACGCAAAGCTCGGGCATCTCGTGCCGCGAGAACGCGAACTCACATCCTCTCCGCTGTTTGACATTTGAATCAGGACCTGACCCCGTCATTGCGAGCGCAGCGAAGCAATCCATGTCTCGGCAAGTGGAGCAATGGATTGCTTCGCTGCGCTCGCAATGACGGGGAGAGAACAAGCCAAGCGCGCAACTGCCGTAGGGTGGGCAAAGCGCATACTTGCACCGTTGTTCAAACAAACACAGGCGTAAGCGTGCCCACCATCACGAGCGGAGTGCTGGAAGGTGGGCACGGCGCGAAGAGCGTCTTTGCCCACCCTACGGGGCGGACGCTCACGCCGCGCCCGTCACGACAGCCGCATCTCGAGCAGCCGACGGCCTTCGCCCTTGAGCAGTTTCTTCACGGCGCTGGAGGCGATTACCTCGCCGTTGTTGGCGTAGGCTTCGTGGTTCTTCTCGATGTCGTCGAGGCGATAGAGATAGTTGACCATGATGCCGGCAGATTCGCGCAGGCCCTTGGGCGCGAGGTCGCCGAGCCAGTTGATGCGCTCCAGCCGCGCGCCGTTGCCGAGGTGGAACCGCGCCACGGAATCGATCAGCCGTCCCTTCGGCGTCCGCGCCTTCAGGAAATAATAGGCGGCGAGCGGCTCCAGCACGGTGCGGAGCTGCGCGGCCAGCTCGGCATTCTCGAACCAGTCGGGCTTGCCGAGGCCTTCGAGCAGCACCCGGTCCTCGTCGGAGAGCGGCGCGTCGGTCGCCTGCCTCAGCCATTGCATGAAGCCCGGCACCGGCGACAGCGTCACGAAGGTGTCGAGCTTCGGCAATTCGCGGCGCAACTCCTCGACCACTTGCTTGATCAGGAAACTGCCGAAGGAGATCCCGCCGAGCCCGCGCTGGGTGTTCGAGATCGAATAGAACACGGCGGTGCGGGCGCGCTCGATCGCTACCGGCTCGCGCTGCTCGGCAAGCAGAGGTGCGATCGCGCCGGGGATCGTCTCGGTCAGCGCGACCTCGACGAAGATCAGCGGTTCGTCGTTCAACGCGGGATGGAAGAACGCGTAGCAACGGCGGTCGATGGGATCGATGCGGCGGCGCAGGTCGTTCCAGTCGCGGATCTCATGCACCGCTTCGTAGCGAATGATCTTCTCCAGAATATTGGCCGGCGTCGACCAGTCTATCCTGCGCAGCACGAGAAATCCCCTGTTGAACCAAGAAGAGAGCAGATGGGTGACGTCGCGATCGAGCGACTCGAGGTCCTTGTTGCCTTTCATCAGGTTGAGCAGATCCGCACGCATCGCCACCAGTTCGCTGGTGCCGCCCGGCGCGCGGTTGAGCCGGCGGATCAGTTCCTGCCGGCGCGGCTCGGAGGCGAAATGCAACTCGCTGGCTTCGCCGTCGTCGGAACCCTTGCGCCAGGCCTCGATCGCCTGCATCAGCTTGGCGCGGTCAGGGCCGAAATCCCGGGACAACGTCTGGAAGAACGCCAGCCGCTCCGCAGCGTCGAGATGGTGATAGCGGTCGAGTACCTCGCGCGCCATGGCGGTGCCGGAGGCTTCGCCGCGGCCCGACAACAGCGCTTCGCACAATTCAAGAAGCTCGGAAGCGTCCTGCTTCGCGTCCAACGAATTGCCTCGCCGGAGCAGCGTGCGGCCGCGCTCGGAAATCGTTGCAAGCAGGTCGGAGAAAAAGGCACTGGCCATGGGAGGGATCGAATCCGGTTACACCGAACCTTACATAGGATTTAGGTTCCTGCCGACTATAATCAAGAACACCATTTTGTCATGACTTGCCAATGAAGTCTCGCGTTCATTCCTTGCCCGCAAATTCTGTCGGCGTCTTGCCGGTCACCTGACGGAAGGCGTGAGAGAACGCTGGAACGCTGGCATAACCAAGGTCGGAGGCGATCTGCTTGATCGACACATTAGATTCTGTCGACAATCGTTCGATTGCGGCTGCGATGCGGGCGCGCTGGTACCAGCTCTTGAAACTGAGCCGCGTTTCAGACGAGAACAGACGCGACAAGGTTCGCGCCGACGTGCCGACCTCGCGCGCCAGCGTCTCGATTTCATATTGGGCGGTGGGATTGGCGAGGACGATGTTGGCGGCGCGCCGGCAGCGCGGTTCCTGCGGCAGCGGAATGAAGGTCGCGGAATCCTCGGCCTGGTCCAGCTCCAGCATGAGCAGTTGCAGCAGAAGCGCCGTCCGCTTGTGGTCATCCTGCCTGTCGAACAGCGCCAGGATGGTCTGATGCAAGAGCGGCGATATCCGCACCACGAATTCGGAGCCGAGGCTGTTGCCGCGCGCGTTGCGCTTCAGCCACGGCAATTCGAAATACAGCGTGCGCATCTGGATGTCGGCGAGCACGTCGATCGAATGCTCCAGCAGGGCTGGCACCCACACCGCGCGATCCGGCGGCACCAGCCAGCGGCCCTTGGGCGTCGTCACCTGCATGGTGCCCTCGGCGGCGTAGACCAGTTGCGATTCGCGGTGCATGTGGGTGTCGAGCCGCACGCCCCGCTGGTAGTGGCGTGCGACCAGATGCACGCCGTCGCCGGTGGCGCGCTGGCCCCGCAAGATCGCGGCAATTGGCGTTTCGGCGACAGTCATTGGCGACATCCCGTCAGGACAACTCCCTATAACCTAGTTCGGAAAGCAAGAGGATTCCCCAAGGGAACATCTCAAGAGGACTTCTAAAGGGATCGAAACAGGATCAACGCATGAACAGCCCCGGCCGGGTGATCACCTACGTCAACGCCGCCCATTTCATTGACCATTATTCGATGCTGATCTTCGCCGCCGCCGTCATCGTGATGGGGCCGGCGCTTGGCATGGCCTATTCGGAATTGCTGCCTTACGCCACCCCGGGCTTCATCGCCTTCGGCGCCGGCTCGCTGCTCACCGGCTGGCTCGGCGACCGCTGGAGCCGCCGTCATATGATGGTGATCTTCTTCATCGGCATCGGCCTGTCCATGATCTCGGTCGGCTTCGTGCAGACACCTCTGCAGCTTGGCGCGGCGCTGTTCGCGATCGGCGTGTTCGCCTCGATCTACCATCCGGTCGGCACCGCCATGATCGTGTCCTATGCCGACAAGCTCGGTCGCGAGATGGGGCTGAACGGGGTCTGGGGCAATCTCGGCGTCGCCTCCTCGGCGCTGGCCACCGGCGTGATCGGCCAGTATCTCGGCTGGCGCTTTGCCTTCATCATTCCCGGCGTCCTCACCGTGCTGCTCGGCATCGCCTTCGCGCTCAGCGTGGTGCATGAGGATCGCAAGGGCACCAAGCAGGCCGCAGCCCAGGCGCGCGTCGCGAAGAAGGACATGTGGCGGGTGATCCTGGCGCTCCTGATCGTGGTGATCGCGATCTCGACCACCTTCAACGCGGTGACGGTGGCGCTGCCGAAACTGTTCGCCGAACGGCTCGCCGACCTGACCAGGAGCCCGGCGCTGCTCGGCGTGATCGCAGCCAGCGTCTATGTGTTCGGCGCGATGACGCAGTATACGATCGGCAAATTGCTCGACCACCATTCGCTCAAGACGGTGGCGCTGCCACTGTCCTTCATGCTGGCGCCGTTCCTCTATCTGGCAGCGACGCTGTCGGACCTGCCGCTGATCCTGGTGTCGATCGGCATCGTGATGGGCGCCTTCGGCCAGGTTACGGTCAACGACGCCATGGTCGGCAAGTACACCAGCGAGGAATGGCGCTCGCGCGCCTATGCGGTGCGTTATTTCGTCGGCTTCACCGCGGCCGGCGCCTCGGTCGGGCTGGTCGCCTGGCTCTATGAGCAGGGCGGGTTCGTCACCATGCTGCGTGCGTTCGCCGCGCTCTGTCTATTGGCGATTGCGGCGGCCATTATCCTGCCCCGCGAGATCAGGACGCCGGCACCGCAGGTGAATTGAGGCTGGGGATATTTGGTCGCGGACACGCAAGGTTGATCGCTGTGTGAACTGCATCACTTCATGCGTCGCACAATATCTGGCAAACTTGTTCCGGGTGAGGAGTGTGATAGGCTCTTTATGGGTAGACCTTTAGGTTTCGGGGGCTGAGGCTAATTGCGCCTCAACGCTGTATTTGCGGTTTTTGGAGCCCAACCGATCCATGGGTGAGATTCGCGACTTCAAGTCGGGTAGGCACGAGCGGCCGCCGGGTGATCCGACGCCGCGGCGCCTTGCCGCGATCGTCGCAGGCGACATCGCCGGCTACAGCCGCCTGATGCAGCTCGATGAGGAGGGCACGCACAACCGCGTCAAGCGGATCGAGCGCGACCTGATCGAGCCGACCATCGTGGAGCATCACGGCAAGCTGGTGAAGACGACCGGCGACGGCTTCATTGCGATGTTCGACAGTCCGGTCGAAGCCGTCAGGTGCAGCATCGTGATCCAGCAGAACCTGGTCGGCCGCAACGCGGCGGTACCGAGGGACTACTGGATTGAGTACCGGATCGGCGTCAATCTCGGCGACGTCATCATCGAGCCCGACGATATCTATGGCGACGGCGTCAACGTTGCGTCGCGCCTTGAAGGGATCGCCGAGCCGGGGCAGGTCTTCATCTCCGGTGGCATCTACGAGCAGATCAAGCACAAGCTGGTGTGCGGCTACGAGTCGCTCGGCGACCGCAAGGTCAAGAACATCACCGATCCGGTGCGGGTCTATCGCGTGCTGCCGGATGCGGCGGCCTTCCAGCGGACGCGCCGGCGGCGCGAGAACATCTTGATCTTCCTGCTCAGCATCACGCTCGCGATCATCGCCGGCGGCATCCTCTGGTCCTTGCTGATACCGCGGAGCGAAAAGCTGGCGCTGCGGACGCCGGCGCCAGCGGCATCGCCGGCGCCCGCGGCATCGCCGAAGGCGACTGAGCCGGCACCCGCGACGAAACAGGCGGCAGCTCCCGCTGCCAGTCCCACGGCGCAACCGCAGCCGCCGCAACCGCAGCCTTCCGCGAGCCCGGCCGTCACCGCGGTCACGCCCCCGACGCCTCCCACGCCTTCCGTGCGGGAGCCCGAGATGGTCGCGCTTCAGGGCGGCAGCTTCTCGATGGGCAGCAATGACGATGCGTCGGAGCGGCCGATCCGAAGGGTGACGATCAAGCCATTCGCCATCGCCAAATATCCGGTCACGGTCCGCGAATGGAACGCGTGCGCTGCCGCCAAGGTGTGCGGCTTCACGGCGACCGGAAAGGACGAGGCGCCGGTCACCAACGTGAGCTGGAGCGATGCCAAGCAATACGTTGCCTGGCTCGCGGACGTCACGAAGAAGGCCTATCGGCTTCCGAGCGAAGCCGAATGGGAGTTTGCTGCCCGCGGCGGAACGCAGACCAGATATTGGTGGGGCGAGCAGATGCAGCCGGGTGTGGCCAGTTGCAAGGATTGCGGCGACAGCGCAGCCGCCGAGCAACCGACCAAGGTCGGTAACTTCAAGCCCAACCCGTTCGGGCTGCACGACATGGGTGGCGGGGTCGACCAGTGGGTGGAGGATTGCTGGCACAAGAACTATCAGGGGGCCCCGGCCGACGGTTCACCCTGGCTTGGCGGAGACTGCACGTCCCATGTGCTCCGCTCCGGCTCCTGGAAGAATGACACGCGTTATGTACGACCGGCCAACCGCGATAATTACGACACCAATGTTCGATATCCGACCCATGGGTTCCGGGTCGCGCTGTCGCCTTAAAGTATTTGGATCGGTGAGGGGGCAATGAGAATTGCACGTACACTTCTGATTTCGGCTGTCCTGTCGTCGCTTGCGAACGTTGTGCACGCGCAGGACAAGCCTGCACCGAAGGATGCGGTCCTGTATTTTGTCTGGCCGCAGAATGGCGCTACGATCAAGGGCGCATTCTGGGCCCGCTTCGGCCTGCGCAACATGGGCGTGACCCATGCCGGCGATGACTATGCGAACGCCGGTCATCACCATCTGCTGATCGACGTGAACGAGCCGCTCAATCCGAACGAGCCGATCCCATCGGACAAGTCCCACCTGCATTTCGGCGCCGGTCAGACCGAGGCTCGTATCGAGCTGCCGCCCGGCAAACATACTTTGCAGCTCGTACTCGGCGACGCCAAGCACTATCCCTTCAAGCCGCCGGTCGTCTCCGAGAAGATCACGATCCGCGTCAGATGAATTTGTAGCGACAGACTCGGCGCACAGATCTGGCGTGGAGGAAGCCAATGCCCAGCCAGTTGCCGCTTATCACAGGCCTTGTAGTCGCGGTCGCCATGATGGCCGCCCCGGCCAGTGCCGACGCGCTGAAAGACGAGATCGCGCCGACCGGCAAGCTCCGCGTCGCGATTGCGATCAGCCCGGCGGGCGGTGCGTTCTGGTGCACCAAGACCGAAACCGGCTATGCCGGGGTGCCGGTCGATCTCGGTAAGGCAATGGCCGCGCAGCTCGGCGTGCCCATCGAATATGTCGTGCACCAGAATTCCGGACAGATCACCGATGCGGCATCGAAGGGCACCTGGGACGTCACCTTCCTGCCCAAGGATCCCGAGCGCGAAACCAGGATGACGTTCGGCCCGATCTATGAAGTCGCGGATGCAACCTACATCGTCAGGCCGGGCTCGACGGTCACGAATTTCGCAAGCCTCGACCAGCCGGGCGTCAAGGTCGCTGCCGTCAACAACACCACAACCATGCGCGGCGCAATTGCGGACCTGAAGAACGCCAAGGTGACGGGCTATCAGACCTATGACGAGATCTTCAGTCTCCTGAAGAGCGGCGAGGTCGACGCGTTCGCACTCTCACGCGACCAGCTCAATGCGATGGCGAAGAAAATTCCGGGCACGCGGGTGCTGGACGAGACCTTCAAGCAGACGGTGACTGCGGTTGCGGTCCCGCTAAATCATCCGCTGTCCGCGGCCTTCGCGACCAAGTTCATGACGGAAGCGACTGCCGACGGCACGCTGCGCAAGGCCTATGACAACAACGGGCTCAAGGACACGCCGATCCGGACGCAGACCAAATAAGCATCCAGTCCTCTCAGCGTGCGTGCCATATGGGCAATTTGCCCAAATTGGCGGCATGGCGTTCGCCAAGCCGGCGCAGCGACAACGGCCAAAGTCCCTGTAATTCCAGGCACCAATCGGCGAAGACCGCTGTTGGCACATCGATTGCTTTTGAATGCGCCAGTCAATGACGACTGCCGTCCTTCGGATTGCCTTGGCCAGCGTTGGCTGAAGGCGCAGGGATCAAAGCGACCTTATTCGGCGCCGCGAGCAGTCATTAAAGACGCCACTATCACATCCCTGTTCCAACCGGGCTCCGCCAACCGCAGCGTCGCAGCAGGAATTGTCTCATTCCTGTCGCGCCGTAGTCCGGCGCGCGTCCAGGACGGCCACTCATCCTTCATATCAGCGCTGCGGCCGAGCCGTGGTGCCCTTGGTTTTGCGAATAAGGGGAACTGGAATGGCCTATCTCGTGCCTTCGGAATTTGTCACCAAGATGGTGGACGCGGGTGAGTCGAAAATCTTCATGTCGACCCGCGACACGGTGATCCGCGCCTACATGGCAGGCGCGATCCTGGCGCTCGCCGCGGCCTTTGCGGTGAGCGTCAACGTATCGACCGGTGTGCCGATCGTCGGCGCGGCGCTGTTTCCGGTCGGTTTCTGCATGCTCTATCTGTTCGGCTTCGATCTTCTGACCGGCGTATTCGTGCTGTCGCCGCTTGCATGGATCGACAGGCGGCCGGGCGTGACGCTCAGCGGCGTGCTGCGCAACTGGGGCCTGGTGTTCATCGGCAATTTTGCCGGCGCCTTTACCGTAGCCGTGATGATGGCGATCGTCTCGACCTTCGGCTTCTCTTCGCCGCCCGACAAGGTCGGCCAGATCATCGGCACCATCGGCGAAAGCCGCACGGTCGGCTACGCGGCGCACGGCGCGGCGGGCATGCTGACGCTGTTCGTCCGCGGCATGCTCTGCAACTGGATGGTCTCGGCCGGCGTGGTCGGCGCAATGATCTCGACCACCGTCAGTGGGAAAGTGATCGCGATGTGGATGCCGATCATGCTGTTCTTCTTCATGACCTTCGAGCATTCGGTCGTGAACATGTTCCTGTTCCCTTCGGGGCTGCTGCTCGGCGGCAAGTTCACGATCATGGACTATCTGATCTGGAACGAAATTCCGACCGTGCTCGGCAACCTCGTTGGCGGTCTCGCCTTCACCGGGCCGACGCTCTACGCCACCCACGTGAAGACCGCGCCGAGGCGCGAGCGCCTCGCGGCTTGATCTTATGGGCTGACGGTCTCTCCTCTCAGAGGGACCCGTCTGCTTCTAACACGCTATGCCGCGCGAACTCAAAATATCGGTCGGGCAGTGTTCCGATAAGGGCCGCAAGGAAACCAATCAGGATTTTCATGGCGTCCTGATTCCGAGTGAGCCGCTGCTCGGCCTGAAGGGCATCGCGATCGTGCTCGCGGATGGGATCAGCTCAAGCAGCGTCAGCCGCATCGCGAGCGAGTCGGCTGTCAAGGGGTTCTTGACCGACTATTACTGCACGTCGGAATCCTGGTCCGTGAAGACCTCGGCGCAGCGCGTGCTGGAAGCCACCAATTCGTGGCTGCATGCGCAGACCCGGCGCAGCCAAAACCCTTACGAAAAGGACAAGGGCTATGTCTGCACGCTGAGCGCCATGGTAATCAAGTCGACCACCGCGCACATCTTCCATGTCGGCGACTGCCGGATCTATCGTCTCGCCGGCAACAGCCTCGAGCAACTGACCACCGACCACCGCGTGGTCCTGTCCTCGGTGCAGAGTTATCTCGGCCGCGCCTTGGGCGTTAATCCGCAGGTCGAGATCGACTACCAGTCCTTCAGGGTCGAGCGGGGCGACATGTTCCTGTTGGCGACCGACGGCATCTATGAGCATACCGCACCGCGCCAGTTGGCAAAGCTGATCGTCGACGGCGCCGATGACCTCGACAAGGCGGCCAAGTCCATCGTCGAGCAGGCCTATGAGCGCGGTAGCCAGGACAATCTCACCGTCCAGATCGTCCGGATCGACGAACTGCCTGAGAGCAGCGCCAGCGAGGCGTTCGGCCAACCGAGCGAGTTGCCGTTGCCGCCGCTGTTGGAAGCCAGGATGGCGTTCGACGGTTACACCATCGTGCGCGAACTGCATGGCAGCAGCCGCAGCCACATCTATCTCGCCGTCGATAATGACACCGGCACCACGGTGACACTCAAGATTCCGTCGATCGATCTGCGCGACGACCCCGCCTATCTGAAGCGGTTCATGATGGAGGAATGGGTCGCCAAGCGCATCGACAGCCCGCATGTGCTGAAGCTTTGGACGCCACCGCGCAAGCGCAACTACCTCTACGTCGTGACCGAATTCATCGATGGGCAGACGCTTCGGCAATGGATGATCGACAATCCGAAGCCGGCGCTGGAGACGGTTCGCGGCATCGTCGAGCAGATCGCCAAGGGCATCCGCGCCTTTCACCGCAGGGAGATGCTGCACCAGGACATCAGGCCCGACAACATCATGATCGACAAGACCGGCACGGTGAAGATCATCGATTTCGGCTCGACCAAGATCGCCGGCGTGGTCGAGGCGGCGCCCTCGGACGACCGCAACGACATTCTCGGCACCCAGCAATACACCGCCCCGGAATATTTCCTGGGCGAACCCGGCACGCCGCGCTCGGATTTGTTCTCGCTCGGGGTCGTCACCTACCACATGCTGACCGGAAGACTGCCCTATGGCGCCCGGGTCGCCCGCGCGAGGACGCGATCGGACTTCAGCAAGCTCGTCTACGGCCCGGCCACGCACATCTGTCCGCAGATCCCGATCTGGGTCGACCGAACGGTGGAGCGGGCCGTGCATCCCAATCCATACAAGCGATATGACAGCCTGTCGGAGTTCTTGTTCGACCTCCGCAATCCCAACGCAAAATATCTCACGACGTCATCGACGCCGCTGATCGAGCGCAATCCGCTGTTGTTCTGGAAATGCACGACGCTCGTGCTGGCGCTTGCCCTGGTTCTCTTGCTGGCCTACGGCGCACATCGTTTTCACTAACGCGCGCACTCTTAACTCGGTCAGGTCCGCTTCCGACGAGCGCGACGTAATTGCTGCACGATAGCGAAATGGCGCGATGGCCAAAAGCGAACATCGAAACGTCCACATTAAGGCGGGCGGCGAGCCGTCCGTTGAAGCCGGCTCGCCACCCGCAACTGGCACTGCGCCAGCCACTGGCGCAGCGGCACGCAAGTTAGTCTCGTCAACTATTACCCGCCGCCGGCCTTGATCCGCGGTGGGTTTTTCATGTCCAGCAACGGTACGGGGTTGTCAGGACGTTGGAGATCGGGTCGCCAATCGTTCGAGGCTCCACCCGGAACCCGCTTGATGCTTGGAAAGTCAACGATGGACTTGTTGAACTCCATCACGACAGGGACGATTACCGCCATGAGCCAACCATTATCCTGTCCGGCGTACTTGCCCGGCGACTGTGTGGGCATGCGTGCCGACACCGCACCGTTGAAGATCATGTCGTATTTCTCGAACGGGTCCATGGTGAGGTTGTAAACCGCGCCAATCGCGCCCAGGTTCTGCTCGGAACCGAGCCAGGTGTCCTTGGCCGTCCATAGATACTTCCACGCGATGCTGAGATCGGGATTGACCGGATCACCACCGACATCCGCGCGCACTCCCATGAAGCTTTCGCCGTCGATGTAAACCCACGACCTTCGTGCTGAGTGCTTCGAACGACCGAGGACGTACTCGCTGTTGTCGATGCTATCAAAGTAGATTGGCTTGCCATTGTTGTCGGTCCAAGCGCCGTGCGGCGGTGGCGTCAGGCCGACCATCTTGGCGAGCGTCGCCCAGCAGTCGATGTGCGACATCATTTCATGGTACTGCGCACCCGCCGGGATGTTTGCGGGCCACCACATCAATCCAGGTACGCGCCAACCGCCTTCAAATGCTGTACCCTTTTCGCCACGGAAAGGCGTCGTGCCAGCGTCAGATAAGCATCCTGCCACGCACCGTTATCCGCCGTCACGATCACGATCGTGTTCGGCGCTTCCGCGCGGATGGTGTCCATGATCCGGCCGATGTCGTCATCGAGCTCGAGCAACGAATCCGAGTAGTCGCCCAACCGGGACTTCCCAGCGAACTTTGCTGCGGCATTGGTCGGGTTGTGCATCTTCATGAAATTGACGTCCATGAAGAACGGCTTGGCGTCCTTGGCGTGTTTCTTGATGTAATCGATTGCGTAATCGGCTTGCCGGACGTCGAAGCTGGCGAGGTAATCGTAGGTAATGTACTCCCCTCGCTTCGCCGGTTGCCCCGCAACTCCCTCCCATTCGTACATGTTCACGACTTCAAAATAGGCTTTTGCGATCTCCGGGTTGTACGAGGGAAACCACGGATGGAACCATTTGGACGTGTCGGCATAAGTGTAGACGCCCGGATAATACGCCGCGAACGCCTTCATCTCGTCGTAGCCGTGCTGGATCGGGTAGGACTCGGGCTTGTCGCCGAGATGCCACTTGCCAGAAAAGTACGTCAAGTAGCCGTTCTTTTGAAAGAACTCGGCGATGGTCGGCGTTTCCTTTTTCCGCGCATTCTCGTCGCCCGGAGCGACCACGATGGAGGGCGCCGAACGGATCGGGATGCGCCCGGTTTGGAACGAGGACCGGCCTGCCGTGCAGCTTGCTTGACCGTACCAGCTCGTGAACGTCGCACCTTCCTTGGCGATCCGGTCGATGTTTGGCGTTGGATGGCCGAGACCAGCGCCGCCTCCCGAATAGGCACCGAAATCGTTCCAGCCAGTATCGTCCGTCATCAGCATGACGACGTTCGGTCGCTTCTGTTGCTGTGCGATCGCCTGCGGGCTTGCCACCATCACGGCAACGAACAGTGTGAGCACGCCAACCGCGATACTTCTTCCAGCGCACATGATCCGTTTCCTCCGAATTTGACGGTCGACGATTTGCAATAGAAAGCGCCCTCGGACCGCCGCCGCGAACCCATCACAGCACTTCCGGTGAGCCTGTTTGTCAGGCTCACCGGAAATCGCGCGTCGAGTGTTGTTCAGTTTCTTTTTCAAGCCGCACGGTAAGGCGCAGCGCTACTTCGGTCGAAAAGCGCTTAAGAGCGCAGAATCGCGGCGCTTACTTTTAGGGCCTGTAGGTACCGGGGTCGTCGCCGCCAACCAACCCGCCCCGGTTGTTCGGGCCGCCGCGGTAGTTGTTCCAACCCGGGGTATTCCAACCGGGGTTGTTCCAACCGTAGTTGCTCCCACCATAGTTCATAGCGGGCTGCATCCGGGCGTAACTACCGTGATGCGTCCTCTTAGGATGCTTCGTGGCTGCAAGTGCGAACGTACTTGAGAGCGCGAACGCAGAAGCTAGTGCTATCGTCGCAAGTTTCATGGCCGTTCTCCCTTGGTTTAGCAAATTCAATGCTCCACCCTACGACCGCGAACGCAGCGAGCGCATCCGCCTTCCAAGAGGAAAATGGCATGCCTGCCTATGCACTTCCGGCAGATCGCGGTCTCGTGATGATCGAGGTCGCGGCTATACAAATTCGGCCGTTCGCATGACCGTCAAGCTGAGAAGCAGTCGCTCACTGTCACTGCCTGCGATTCCGAGTTGGTTCATTTTCGACCGGGTCTCGGGCCTTGCCTCGCATCTGATGTCCGCTTCGCCCCAAAACCAACCTGTCGCCGGGCCTGCGCCATGAGCATTGAGTTTGGCCCGACGTTTGTGATTCAAACTCCTCGCACTCGTTCAGCCTGCATCGACCAGGCTAAGGCTGCGCGTTAATGAGTCCACGCCTAGTGCGTGGTGCTGCTGGAGGGGATCGGGTCCAGTCCGCTCTTGATCAGTTCAGCGCGGGCGTCGGGCGATGCGAGGAATTGGATCAGCGCCCGTCCGGCGTCGGGTTCCTTGGAGGTGCTGGCGATCCCGGCGGAAAACACCGTGATCTTCTGCAGCTCATCCGGCAGCGGCCCGACGATATCGATGCCGGCGACCGGTTTCAGCTCGCTGATCTGCTGGAGGCCGATCTCGGCTTCGCCCTTGGCCACGATCTCGCCGACCGGCGTGGCCGGAATCTTCCTTGCTTTATCCTTCATCGCCTCGGCAATGCCCAGCTTCTGGAACATTTCGGTCGACACATAGACGCCGCTTGCGCTGTCGGAATAGGCGATCGACTTTGCCGCGAGCAGCGCGCGCTTCACGGCATCCGCCGAGCTGATGTCCGGCTTTGGCGCGCCTGATTTCACCGCGATCCCGATCGGCGATTTGACGAGTTCGACGCGGCTGTCGGCTATCACCTTGCCTTGCGCGGCGAGGTCATTGAGGGCGTAGCCGACCATGATGAGTACGTCAGCGGGCTCGCCGCGCGCGAGCCGCACCGGAATTGCGTTGACGGTGGTTCCCATCGACGGTCCATAGGCGGTCGACACCTTGTGGCCGGTCCTGCGCTCGAATTCGGGCACCAGGGCCTTGTAGGCGGCGGTCAGCCCGCCCGAGATCATCACGCGGATTTCGGCGGCGGAGGCAGAGGCGGTGAGGAAGAGTACGCCGATGAAGGCAAGGGCGAAGCTGCGGAAAGTCGCGGAGGGCCGCATGGTTGTTTCTCCCGGGACGATTCTCTGGGGGGTCGTCGTGCCCGGTAGACTATTGCGTGCGGAGTTGAGTGGCTAGGGTCTCCAGCCGTCATTGCGAGGAGCATAGCGACGAAGCAATCCATGCCTCCGCGCGTGGAGAAATGGATTGCTTCGCGGAGCCTGTCATCGGGCGCGCGTTCGCGCGACCCGTTGGCTCGCAATGACGAACAGCTCACGAATTCACGTGCACGAAGTCGCGCAACAGCGGATAGATCTCGTTGTTCCAGCGCTTGCCGCTGAACACGCCGTAATGGCCGACGCCGGCCTGCATGTGATGCACCTTGCGATAGCCGCGCACGCCGGTGCAGAGGTCTTGTGCCGCCAGCGTCTGCCCGATCGAGCAGATGTCGTCGCGCTCGCCTTCGACCGTCATCAGGCCCATGCGCCTGATCGCAGCGGGATTCACCGGCCGCCCCCGGTGCATCAGTTTGCCCTGGGGCAGCAGATGCTCCTGGAACACGTCGCGCACGGTCTCGATGTAGAATTCGGCCGGCAGATCCATCACCGCGAAATATTCATCGTAGAAAGTCTTGATGACGTTTGCCTTCTCCTTCTCGCCCTTGGCGAGATGATTGGCGAGGTCCATGTGCTGCTTGATGTGGCGCTCGAGGTTCATGGACACGAAGGCGGTGAGCTGCACGAAGCCCGGATAGACCTTTCGGAACGCGCCCCGGCACTGGATCGGGACATAGTTGATGAGGTTGTCCTCGAACCACTTTATCGGCTTGCTCTTCGCAAATTCGTTGACCTTGGTCGGTTGGATGCGCGTGTCGATCGGCCCGGCCATCAAGGTCAGCGATGCGGGACGCGCGGGGTGATTGTCCTCCGACATGATCGCCGCTGCCGCCAGTGCCGATACCGAGGGCTGGCAGATCGCGACCATGTGCGCGCGCGGGCCGAGCTTGTCGAGGAAGGTGATGAGATGGTCGGTGTAATCCTCGAGCCCGAAACGGCCTTGGTCGAGCGGAATGTCGCGCGGATTGTGCCAGTCGGTGATGTAGACGTCGTGATCCTGCAGCAGCGTCGTGACCGTGCTGCGCAATAGCGTCGCGAAGTGACCGGACATCGGCGCCACCAGCAACAGGCGCGGGTGCTCGGGCCCATCGACCTTCTTGAAGTGCAGGAGCGATCCGAACGGCGTGGCGTAGCTGACTTCCTCCCGCACCTCCAATTCCCGATTGCCCACCTTCACGCTGCCGATGCCGTAGTCGGGGCGGGTGTAGGTCAGGGTCGAGCGCGAGATCAGTTCGAGTGCGGCCGCAAGCCGGCCAAACAACCGGTCCGAGACCCCCTGCGGTACCAGATTAATATATCTAAGTGCCGCCGCCGCCCCCGTGCGCCATGGTGCCGTCAGGTCCATGTGATTCTGGTAGGCTTGGTACATCATTGACATTGACATCATACGCGACCGCCCTTGCCCGGTGTTGCTATGCAATATCGAAGCCAAAGCGGAGTCGAACCGCCCTCGAAATTGGCACGTAGCTTGCTGCTTGGGATACTCGGCGCTCAGGCAATGAGCAGGGGCGATATCCGCAAGGATAGGCTGGAGGCTTTGAGTCCGTGCGGTCGACGTTGAGGCGTGAGGGAAGGCTCTATGGCAACGACACTGACCATCAGCAGCAAGAACTATTCGTCATGGTCGCTGCGCGGCTGGTTGCTGGCGAAGTTCGCGGGGCTGGAATTCGAGGAGGTGATCACCGCTCCAGATGACGCGTCGGCGCGCGCGGAACTCCTGCTGCTATCGTCGTCGATCCTGGTGCCCTGCCTGCGCCACGAGGGCGCTACCGTCTGGGACACGCTGGCGATCGGCGAGTATCTCAACGAGATCATGCCGCATGCGGGTCTGTTGCCGGAAGACCGCATAAAGCGAGCACATTGCCGCTCGATCTGCGGTGAAGTCCACTCCGGATTCACGACGCTGCGGGCCTCGCTACCGGTCAATCTGAAAGGCCATTTTCCCGGCTTCAAGATTTGGTCGCGCGCGCAGGCCGATATCGACCGGGTCTGCACCATCTGGCGCGAATGCCTCGCAGCGTCCGGTGGGCCATTCCTGTTCGGTGAGCGCCGCACCATGGCGGACGCGATGTATGCGCCGGTCGTCACCCGCTTCATCACCTACGACGTCAAGCTCGAGCCGACGCTTGCGGCCTATGCCGAGACCATCATGTCGATGCCGGAGGTGCGGGAGTGGGTCGAGGCGGCCAAGGCCGAGCCCGCCGATGTCGAGGAGCTGGAGGTCGAATATTAGGCAGTACTGCCTGCCGGCTGCGCGTTCAGCGGGCTCAGGTAGGGTGCAGGTACTGCCTAAAGCTCGTGCCACGGAAGCCGCGCGCGCGTAGCGGCAGGGGAGCGGTGGTTGCGCCGCAGAAAATCACTCGACTCAAATTCAGGCTTGGTTCCAAACGCTTCGTCCGCCTGGCCAGCGATATCTGCAGAAATCGCCGCACCGCAGCGCGACTGGCGCGGATTTCGCATGGCACCAATCAAGCTGTGAACGCGACGATGCGACGCTGCCGAAAATTTGGACGCCTTGCGTAGCCGCGCTCTCGCGATCGAGAACGTTGGAGGCTTCAAATGAACCAGCATGCCGTTGTCAGCAAGTTCTCTCATGTCAAACCAGGCGATACCGTATTCAAAGGCGGGGGCCTGCGCGATTTCTTCCTCTACCGCGATCTCGGCATAGCCGATGCCACCGGCGGCCAGGTGATCTGCCATCTGGTCAAGGCCAATCCCGACTGCCCGCCCGAGGATGGCACCGGCTGGCATCGCCATGATTGCGATTTTCAGATCGTGATCATGATGAAGGGCTGGGCGCGCTTCATGTACGAAGACAAGCCGACGCTGGTGCAGGCCGGCGATGTCGTGCATCAGCGGCCGGGTATCGTGCACTACCTCTTCGATTACTCACCGGACATGGAATATCTGGAGATCGTGAGCCCGGCGGACTTCAAGTCCGTCGATATGCCGCCGGCCACCGAGAAGGTGCCGTCGGTGACGCCTTGGAAGTGACCGATCATGTCGTCTCCGGAGGAATTAACTTTTGTGGTTGGCCGTTGGCTGCGGCCGCTGATTGTTCTCCTGCATGTGGTGCGCCGGCTCGGACTGGCACCGACATCTAGCCGTGAACAACAGCGTACGGCGCTTCATCACTGATTCGGACGCGCTTCGTTCCACCGGCGTTCCGAACCTTAAGGCGGTGAACTCTCCCGTTGCATTTTGGGACAGAGCGGGTGCGAGAGGGATGAGCCTTCGTCCCTCTCGCAAGCTTTGCTTCGGTGTGAGCGCCGCGTCTCTCGCGGAGCAGAAGCCGATAACAACTCTTCTGTGGTCTCCTAAGCTGCGCCTGTTTGCTTTACGCGAGGAAAGCGCCAGGCAATCACGGTCGCCTCGACCGTTCCGCCGGATTGGTCATTGAGCCAATGACCGTCGATAAAGCGACAGGCGAACGGCAACTGATATGTGCCGCTCTGATCTTCGCAAAGCACTTCGACGATCTCGTTCGGCGGAGGTTCGCCGTTGCCATCGAATTGCGCCAGTCGCTTTTCGCGCGTTGCCATCTGATTATTCTCCACTTTCGATGCGTGGAAACGTTTGAGTTCCCAAAAGCCCCCCGCACCCCGCAATGAGTGGAGGACAACGCCGGAATGCGGTTACAGTGTGGTATCTCTGACGATGTCGCCGCGCTTTGCGCACATTGCCGTGAGCGCGTGGAGGATTTAATGAACGTTAAGATGATGATCGCCGTGTTCGTGATGCTTGTATCCAGCACACTGGCATTCACCAAAGTTAAAGCTCAGGATGTTCCGGGCATCGAGATCTGTACCGTCGAGAAGACCTGGGAGCGGCGCACGAGCTGCCTGCAGAGCAACGTCGACTTCCTGCAGAAGACGATCACGAAGCTTGTGACCGATCATCAGCAGAAGCTCGATGCCGCCAATCGCCAGATTGAAAGCCTCAAGAGTGCATCCGCGACCTTGCAGAAGCGCGTGGATGATCTGCTGGCCGCGCAGAAGAAGATGGACGAGGACTTGAAGAAGAAAGCCGATATGCCGCCGGCAAAGGACGCTGCGCCGGCGGCGAAAGAGACGGCGAAATAATTCGCGCGGTCGGTTGGTCACGACACGCGGTACTGCTCCATCACGTCTCTGTCGGGCTCATAGCCGAGGCCGGGCCCTTGCGGCACTTCGACACTCCCGCTTGCATCGACATCGGCGCGGCCGCGCCAGAGGCAGGCGGGCCGTTTCATGTAGAAGACTTCGATGAAGCCGTCGTCCCGTATCGACATCAGGTGCAGCGTCGCCAGGAAGCCCGGTCCGAAATAGGGCGAGTGCGGAACGATCTTGACGCCGAGTTCGTCGGCGAGCGCCGCAACTCTCAGGAACTCGGTGATGCCGCCGACCTTGGTCACCGAGGGTTGCGCATGGCTGACGGCGTCCGCCGTCATCATCTGGCGAAATTGGTGCACGGTGCAGGCATTCTCGCCCGCCGCGATGTCGAGGCCGCCCTTGGCGCGCACGTCGGCGAGCGTGGCAAAATCCTCCGGGGGCCAGACCGGCTCCTCGAGGAACATCGGACTTGCCGCCTGGCAGGCCTGAGCGAAAGCAATCGCGCTCGGGCCATCCAGCGGGCAGTTCATGTCGACCATCAGCGGGACGTCGCTGCCGATCGCGTTGCGTGCCGCGAACACCGCCGGCGTCGTGGTCTCGTGCAGCTTGATCGCGCCATAGCCGCGACGGAGCGCGGCCTCGCATTCGCTCGCGATATGTTCCGGCGTGCCGATCCGCATCAGGCTCGCATAGGCCGGGATCTTTGCGCGTCTGGCCTCGCCGATCAGCCGATGCAGCGGCACGCCCTTGATCTTGCCGGCAAGGTCCCACAGCGCGATGTCGAGCCCCGAGATCGCGAACATCGTGATGCCGTAGCGGCCGAACAGATGCAGGTTGCGCTGGATCTGCTCCATGACGGCGGGAATGCCGGAGGCATCAGGCACGTCGAGGCCACGCGCCTGCGGCACGATCATTTCCTCGATCGCGGTGCAGGTCGTGCGCGGACAGACATAAGCGAAGGCATCGCCCCAACCGGTGAGGCCGCTATCGGTCGAGACTTCGACCAGCACCATGTCGAGCGCCGCGATCGCCGACGCGCCCTGCCGGAAGCTCGCGGGGCCGGCGTCATAGGGGATGCGGATGTGGTGTGCGCGGACATCAGTGATTTTCATGGTGTTTCTCCAAGGCGGAATGGCGTATCCCGCACGAGCGGGATACGCCGATTTGAAGCGACGGCTACTTTTAAGAGTTCTTCTCGCCGCTCATGACGGGGCCGAACCGTTCCCAGCTCTCGCCTTTGAAGCGCGTCATCTGGAGCTGCTCGATCGGCGCAAAGTCGTTCGGGCCGGTCTTGATGCGCGTGCCCGGCAGGTAGATGCCGATCTGGAAATCGAGATTGGCCGCCTGCTTCATGACATTCTCGCGGGTGAGGTTGTCGCCGCATTGGCGCAGCACCTGCTCGAGCCCCTTGGCGACGCCATAGCCGAACACGGTCGCGGCATCGTCGAGATCGCCTTCAGGATACCATTTGCCCATGAATGCCCGCCACTCGTTCATGGCGGGATCGTTCTTCCATTCGGCGTCCTTGGGATCCTTCAGATAGTTGGTGGAAAGCACGCCTTGGCTGGCCTCATAGCCGGCCGGCTTCATGACGCCGCCGATCGAGACGGAGACGTTGGTCAGGAACTGCACCGGGTGCCAATCCAGCTCGGCGATCTTCTTGATCGCCTGCGCCGCGAATTTCGGCGTCGCGATGTTGACGAAGATGTCGGGATTGGCGCCCTTGATCTGCACCACCTGGGAATCCACCGTGGGCGAACTGGTCTCGTAGGAGGCCTCCACGATGATCAGCTTGCCAGCCTGATCGCCGAGGCCCTCGCGCAGGCCGATCACATAGTCCTTTCCGAAATCGTCGTTCTGGTAGAGCACGCCGATCGTCTTGCCCGGATAGTTCTGCAGGATGTACTTGCCGTAGATCCGCGCTTCGACCTGATAGCTGGGCTGCCAGCCCATGGTCCACGGAAAATTCTTCGGATCGTTCCACTTGGCGGCGCCGGTGGAGACGAAAAGCTGCGGCACCTTCTTCGAGTTCATGTATTTCTGGATCGCGGTATTGCCCGGCGTGCCCAGCGGGTTGAAGATCAGCAGCACCTCGTCGTTCTCGACGAGCTTGCGTGCCTGTTCGACCGTCTTCGGCGGGCTATAGGCGTCGTCATAGCTGATGAAGTTGATCTTGCGGCCGTTGATGCCGCCTTCCGCGTTGAGCTTGTTGAAATAGGCCGCTTCGGTCTTGCCGATGGTGGCATAAGCCGAAGCCGGGCCGGAGTAGGGCATGATGTTGCCGATCTTGATTTCGGTGTCGGTGGCACCGGGGTCGTATTTCTTTTGTGCGCTGGCGGTTCCCGCGAGCGCGACAGCCAGAAGTGTCGCAAGCAGCGTGGATTGGGCATAGTTCAAGAGCCGGTAATGCATCATTGTCCTCCCTGACAGTTCGCCGCGGCTCTTGCAGTCTTGATTATGGGCAGCTTTGGGTGAGCCGTCGGATCGATGCGTCAGCGAGTATGCACGATTGGCCTCACCTTGCCAGCGACGGGTGGGTTGCAATTTCCGTGGGACGGAACGACGCTCTGGTCGCCGCCGGACAGCAAGGACTGTCAAACGGTGCTCGGCGCGATCGCGCATGATGGACGCGCTTTGAGGGGAGGCCGACAGCCATGAATCCAGCCCAGAAGGCGCTCTGGTACACCGAGAGCCATCTTGGTCAGCCGCTGACGCTCGACGAGATCGCCGGCATCGCCGGTGTCTCGCGCTTCCACCTGGTGCGCGCGTTTGCGGCGGCGACAGGGTTTTCGGTGATGCGATACGTGCGCGCCCGCCGTCTCAGCGAGGCGGCTCGCGCGCTCGCGAGCGGCGCGCCGGATATTCTCAGCCTGGCGCTGGATGCGGACTACGGCTCTCACGAAGCGTTCACCCGCGCGTTCCGCGACCATTTCGGCGTCACGCCCGAAACGGTTCGCGCCACGACGTGCCTCAGCAAGCTTAAACTACAGGAGCCGATCATGATGGATTCAACCGCGCTCGATCATCTCAGCCCGCCGCGTATTGCGACCGGAAAGGCGTTCCTCGTCGCCGGCGTCGGCGAACGCTACAATCACGGGAATTGCGATGGCGCCGGCATTCCGAACCAGTGGCAACGCTTTCACCAGACGGTCGGCAACATTCCCGGCCGCATCGGCAACGTCGCCTATGGCGTCTGCTGCAACGGCGATGACGCCGGCAATTTCGATTATATCGCCGGCGTCGAGGTCGCCGACTTCTCCGATCTGCCGCGCGAGTTCAGCCGGGTGCGAATCCCCGAGCAGAAATATGCGGTCTTCACCCACAGCGAGCACATCTCCACGATCCGGCGGACCGTGAACACGATCTGGAATCACTGGCTGCCGCAATCCGGCATGAAGGCGGCCGATGCGCCGAACTTCGAGCGCTATGACGAGACGTTCGATCCTATGACCGGCAATGGCGGCCTTGAGATCTGGGTGCCTGTCAAGGAGTGATGGACCTGTAGGATGGGTCGAGCGCAGCGAAACCCATCAATGCGGCGGGTGAGATGGGGCGAGAGGATGGGTTTCGCTTGCGCTCTACCCATCCTACGGCAGCTCGCAAAGCTGCCCTGCTTCGCGCTTGCTTGGCAAGCAACGGCGTCTTTGCCATAACTCCGCGCCAACAATACGTTGCGTGGGGCGGTCGAAAAATCCCCTTGCAGCCATAAGCAGCCGGGAGGATTTCATGGCCAATATCCGCGTTCTTGCCACCGATCTCGAATTTCCGGAAGGGCCGGTGGTGATGCCGGATGGATCGGTGGTGCTGGTCGAAATCCGCGGGAAGCGGCTAACGCGGGTCTATCCGGACGGGCGCAAGGAAGTGGTGGCGCAGATTCCGGGCGGCCCCAATGGCGCCGCGCTCGGTCCCGACGGCAAGATGTACATCTGCAACAATGGCGGCTTCAGTTGGATCCCGACGCGCAACATGATCATGCCGGGGCCGCAGCCGGACGATTATATCGGCGGCTCGATCCAGCGCGTCGACCTGCAGTCGGGCAAGGTCGAGACCGTCGTCGACAAATGCGGCGAGCATGCCCTAAGGGGGCCGAACGACCTCGTCTTCGACAAGCATGGCGGGCTCTGGTTCTCCGATCTCGGCAAGCGGCGCGCCCGCGAGATGGATGTCGGCGCATTCTATTACATCAAGCCCGGCATGAAGGAGATTGTCGAAGGCGTGCACGGCCTGCTGCCGGCCAACGGTATCGGCCTGTCGCCGGACGAGAACACGGTTTACATCGCCGAGACACCCACGGTGCGGCTCTGGGCCTATGATCTTTCTGCGCCCGGAACCGTCAAGCCGCGCGACGTGATTTATCGCGGCGAACGCGGCAAGCCGATTGCCGGGCTCGGCGGCTACCAGATGTTCGATTCGCTTGCGGTGGAGGCGAGCGGCAATGTCTGCGTGGCGACGCTGGTTTCGGGCTGCATCTCCGTGATCGCGCCTGATGGTACCCTGGTCGAGCAGGTGCCGACCGGCGACCGCGTCACCACCAACATCGCCTTCGGCGGGCCTGAGCTGAAGACCGCCTACATCACGCTGTCAGGCAAGGGCGAGCTGATCGCGATGGACTGGTCGCGGCCTGGGTTGCCGCTGAATTTTTTGAACAAGTGATGTAGTACGTCATTGCGAGGAGCGAAGCGACGAAGCAATCCACTGTCCCCGCAAGTGGCGCTATGGATTGCTTCGCTTCGCTCGCAATGACGGAGAGGATGTTGCATGCCCTGGCTTGAACCGATCACCCTTCGCGGCGCGCAGGCGCGGCTGGAGCCGCTGTCGCAGGATCACATCGACGGACTCGTCGAGGCCGTGAAGGATGGCGAGCTCTGGAAGCTCTGGTACACGTCCATTCCGCGCCCGGAAGACATGCGCAAAGAGATCGACCGCAGGCTTGGTCTGCAGGCGGCCGGATCGATGCTGCCGTTCACGGTGTTCGATGCCGGCGGCACCATCTCGGGCATGACGACCTATATGAATGTCGATGCGCCCAACCGGCGCGTCGAGATTGGTTCGACCTGGTACGCGAAGCGTGTGCAGCGCAGCGCGGTCAATACGCAGTGCAAATTGCTGTTACTGACGCACGCCTTTGAGGCACTCGATTGCATTGCGGTAGAGTTCCGCACGCATTTCTTCAACCACCAGAGCCGCCGCGGCATCGAGCGGCTCGGCGCCAAGCTGGACGGCGTCCTGCGCAGCCACCAGATCGCAGCGAATGGCACGTTGCGCGACACCGTCGTCTACAGCATTATCGCCAGTGAATGGCCGACGGTGAAGGCGCATCTCAACTATCAACTCAACGAAAAGCCGCGGTAGCCGCTCTGCCGCGCCAGAAACGAGACGATGGAAACGTTCGATTATGTGATTATCGGCGCGGGCTCCGCTGGTAGCGTTCTGACCAACCGCTTGAGCGAGGATGCCGGCACCACGGTTTGCGTGCTCGAAGCCGGCCCGAAAGATTGGCACCCCTATATCCATCTGCCGGCGGGATTCATCAAGACGTTCCACATGAAGAGCGTCAACTGGGCCTACCAGCAGGAGCCGGGCCCTTGGACCGGCGGCCGCAGCATCTATGCGCCGCGCGGCAAGACGCTCGGCGGCTCGTCCTCGATCAACGGCCATATCTACAACCGCGGTCAGCGCCAGGACTTCGACACCTGGGCGCAGCTCGGCAACCGCGGCTGGGGCTATCCGGACGTGCTGCCCTATTTCAAGCGGATGGAACGCCGCGTCGGCGAGTGCGACGAGACCTATCGCGGCCGCGACGGCAGCCTCACCGTCACCACCATGGACTGGCAGGACCCGCTCTGCGAAGCCTTCATGGCGGGGGCCGTCAGCCTCGGCATTCCGCGCAACCCCGACTACAACGGCGCGATCCAGGAGGGCGTGTCCTACTGCCAGCGCACGATCCAGAACGGCCTGCGCATGAGCGCGGCGAAAGCGTTCCTGCATCCGGCGCGCAAGCGGCCGAACGTCAACGTGCGCACGCATGCGCATGTCACCAACATCATCTTCGAAGGCAAGCGCGCGGTCGGCGTGCGCTATCTTCGGGGAGGGCGGGGCGGCGAGCCGGTCGAGGTGCGCGCCAACAAGGAAGTCATCCTCTCCGGCGGCGCCTACAACTCGCCGCAGGTCCTGCAATTATCCGGCGTCGGCTCGCCCGAACTGTTGCAGTCGCACGGCATCGAGGTGCGCCATGCATTGCCCGGTGTCGGCGAGGGATTGCAGGACCATTACGCGCCGCGCTCGGTCGCGCGCGTTAAGAACATCAAGACCATCAACGAGCTCCGGCGCGGACTGAGCCTGTGGGTCGAGGCCTTGAAATGGGCGACGACGCGGCGCGGCCTGCTGTCGCTGTCGCCGACCATGGTCTATTGCTTCTGGCATTCCGGCGAGACCACGGAAAGCTCGGACCTCCAGCTCACCTTCACGCCGGCGAGCTACAAGGAAGGCGTGCAGGGCCAGCTCGAGGACGAGCCCGGCATGACGGTCGCCTCCTGGCAGCAGCGGCCGGAGAGCCGCGGCTATGTCCGCATCCGCTCGTCGGATCCGTTCGCGCCGCCGGTCATCCAGACCAACTATCTCGTCGAAGAGCTCGACCGCCGCGTCGTCGTCGCCGGCATGAAGCTGGCGCGCCGCTTGCTGAAGTCGGCGCCGCTTGCGCCCTACTATGATTACGAGGATTTCCCCGGACCGAACGTGCAGACCGACGACGAACTCGTGGCGGCGGCGACCGAGCGCGGCACCACCACATTCCATCCCGGTTGCACCTGCCGGATGGGTCCGGCAGATGCCAGATGGGCCGTGGTCGACGACCAGCTCCGCGTCCACGGATTGCAGGGCCTGCGCGTGGTCGACGCGTCCGTCATGCCGCGCATGATCTCCGCCAATCTCAACGCCTCGACGATGATGATCGCCGACAAGGCCTCCGACATGATCCGCGGGCGGACCGCGCCGGAGGCGGTAAGGTTTCCCGAAATGGCCTGAGCTGTCATTGCGAGCCAACGGGTCGCGCGAACGCGCGCCCGATGACGGGCTCCGCGAAGCAATCCATCGCGCCACGTGTGGAGAGATGGATTGCTTCGTCGCTGTCGCTCCTCGCAATGACGTTGAGAGCGTCCGCTGGGACGAGGGTCTAGCTGTACACGAACGCCTTGTCCGCGAGGTCGATCGTCGGAAACTCGTCCTTCTCGGCCCAGTAGTCCTGGTTGTGCTGCCATTCCGGCTTGGCGCCGCGCTTCGGCAACAGGTGCATGCCGCGCAGCATGTAGCCGGGGTTGAAGTTTTCCTCGTCGATCCATGGCAGGATCGGCATGTTGTGGTCTTCGGACCTGAGTGCCGGCGTGACCTTCTTGGCGCCCGTTTCCTTCATGTGCTTGAGCAGGCGGCAGACGAAATCGGCGACGAGGTCGACGCGCAAGGTCCAGCTCGCGCGGAAATAGCCGAACACCCAGACGAGGTTGGGCACACCCGTGAACATCATGCCGCGATAGGTCACGGTATCGGCGAAATCAAGCGGCTTGCCGTCGAGCTCGAATTCGATATCGCCAGTGGCGCACAGATTGAAGCCGGTCGCGGTGACGATGATGTCGGCTTCGAGCTCCTTGCCGGATTTCAGCAGGATGCCCTTCTCGGTGAAGCGTTCGATCTCGTCGGTGACGACGGAAGCCTTGCCGGCCTTGATGCCCTGGAACAGGTCGCCGTCGGGAATGAAGGCGATGCGCTGCCGCCACGGGCGATAGCGCGGCGTGAAGTGGGTCGCGATGTCATAGTCCTTGCCGAGATAGGCTTCGACCGCCGACAGCAAGTCCTTCTTGGCCTCCTCAGGCTTCTCGAAGGTCTTGCGGGTGAAGGCGTCCTGGTCGAACAGGATCTTGCGGCGGGTGATCTCGTGGATCCACTTCTCGTCGACCTGCAACTGCCGCAGTTGCTCCGCGATCTCGATCGCGTTGCGGCCGGTGCGGAAATAGGTCGGCGAGCGCTGCAGCATCGTCACATGGCCGGCGTCCTTGGCCATTGCCGGGATCAGCGTCGCGGCGGTGGCGCCGGAGCCGATCACGACGACGCGCTTGCCCTTGTAGTCGAGATCCTCGGGCCATTTCTGCGGATGCACGATCGGGCCCTTGAACTTGGCCATGTCCTTCCACTCCGGCGTATAGCCCTCGGCATGGCGATAGTAGCCCTGGCACATCCAGAAGAAGTTGGTGGTGAAGCGGAAGTGTTCGCCGGTGTCGATACGCGTGGCGTCGATGGTCCAGAGATTGGTCTCGCTCGACCATTTCGCCGAGGTGATGGTGTGGCGATAGCGGATGTGGCGCGCGAGGTCGTTCTCCTCGATCACGTCGCCCATATATTTCAGGATCTCCGCGGCGGTTGCGATCGGCGCGCTGGTCCACGGCTTGAAGCGATAGCCGAAGGTGTGGAGGTCGCTGTCGGAGCGGATACCGGGATAGCGGTGCGTGCTCCAGGTGCCGCCGAACGTCTTCTGCGTCTCCAGCACGACGAAGCTGGTCCCGGGGCACTGCGTGGTGAGGTGGTAGGCGGCGCCAATACCTGAAATGCCGGCGCCCACGATCAGGACGTCAAAATGCTCAGAGGTGATGGGTTCGGCAGCACGGATCTGTGTTTGGACGTTCATCTTCCCCGCTCTTTTGTTGTTTTATTGGCAGTACGCGCGAAGCGCCGGGGTGCTCCCGGCGCTCCGTAGATCGTCAAGTCAGACTTCGCGGCGGCTCAGGAAGGCCAGCCGCTCGAACAGGTGCACGTCCTGTTCGTTCTTGAGCAGTGCGCCGTGCAGCGGCGGGATCAGCTTGCGCGGATCGCGCTCCCGCAGCATCTCTGGCGTGATGTCCTCGTTCAGGAGCAGCTTCAGCCAGTCGAGCAATTCGGAGGTCGAGGGCTTCTTCTTCAGGCCCGGCACTTCCCGCACCTCGAAGAAGATGCGCAAGGCCTCTTCCACCAGACGTCTCTTGATGCCGGGGAAATGGACGTCGACGATCTTTTCCATCGTGTCCGCATCGGGGAACTTGATGTAGTGGAAGAAGCAGCGCCGCAGGAAGGCGTCCGGCAACTCCTTCTCGTTGTTGGAGGTGATCATCACGATCGGGCGCAGCTTGGCCTTGATGTTCTCGCCGGTCTCGTAGACGAAAAACTCCATGCGATCGAGCTCGAGCAGGAGATCGTTGGGGAATTCGATATCGGCCTTATCGATCTCGTCGATCAAGAGCACCGGGCGCTTCTCGTTGGTGAAGGCTTCCCACAGCTTGCCGCGCTTGATGTAGTTCTTGATGTCCGAGACGCGGGCGTCGCCGAGTTGGCTGTCGCGCAACCGCGACACCGCATCATATTCGTAGAGGCCCTGCTGCGCCTTGGTGGTGGACTTGATGTGCCAGGTCAGAAGCGGTGCATCGAGCGCCTTAGCGACTTCCTCAGCCAGCACCGTCTTTCCGGTGCCGGGCTCGCCCTTCACCAGAAGCGGGCGCTCCAGCACGATGGCGGCGTTGACAGCGACTTTAAGGTCATCGGTGGCGACATAATCCTTGGTACCGGTGAATTTCATACTACCCCGTCATGATGAGTTTCAATTTGATACTAATGGAAAAACCAAGCAGGTCTAGCGTGGATTCCAGCGCCTGAACGCAACTGAGCTAACCGCTACCGCCTTGAAATTAGGCGGGCCCTTTCCGCCTTGCGGAATGATCCGCGCACCTCGGTGCCGACCCCGTGATGCTGCCCTAAAGACCCGGGTGCCCTTGACGGCGCGACCCCGGCGGGCGATTTATGGAACATGTTCTTGCAGTTCTTCACATCGCTGCGCGAGGCCCAGGTCCCTGTGACCTTGCGCGAATATCTCACGCTGATGGAGGCGCTCGACGCCGACCTGGCGGAGCAGAGTGTCGAGAATTTCTACTATTTGTCGCGCTCGGCGCTGGTGAAGGACGAGCGCAACCTCGACAAGTTCGACCGCGTCTTCGGCACCGTGTTCAAGGGGCTCGAGAGCCTGCTCGATGCCATGGACAAGGCCGAAATCCCTGAGGAGTGGCTGAAGAAGCTCGCGGAGAAATACCTCACCGAGGAAGAGAAGAAGCAAATCGAAGCCATGGGCTGGGATAAGCTCATGGAGACGTTGCGTAAGCGCCTGGAGGAACAGAAGGGCCGGCACCAGGGTGGCAACAAGTGGATCGGCACCGCCGGCACCTCGCCCTTCGGCGCCCACGGCTACAATCCCGAAGGCATCCGCATCGGGCAGGAGAAGAACCGCAACAACCGCGCCGTGAAGGTGTGGGACAAGCGCGAGTTCAAGGATCTCGACGGCAATGTCGAGCTCGGCATCCGCAACATCAAGGTCGCGCTGCGGCGCCTTCGCAAGTTCGCTCGCACCGGCGCCCCCGACGAGCTCGATCTGGACACCACGATCAAGGAAACCGCCAATCACGGTTATCTCGACGTGCACATGCGTCCCGAGCGGCGCAACGCGGTCAAGGTCCTGGTGTTCTTCGATATCGGCGGCTCGATGGATTCGCATATCGAGCAGGTCGAGGAATTGTTCTCGGCCGCGAAGAGCGAATTCAAGCACATGGAATATTTCTACTTCCACAACTGCCTCTATGAGGGCGTCTGGAAGCAGAATAAGCGGCGCTTCACCGATCGCACGCCGACCTGGGACGTGCTGCACAAATATCCGCACGACTACAAGGTGGTGTTCGTCGGTGACGCCTCGATGTCGCCTTACGAGATCATGGTCCCTGGCGGCTCGGTCGAGCACGTCAACGAGGAGGCCGGTTCGGTCTGGCTCGATCGCATCATCCGCACCTATCCGCACGCGGTGTGGCTCAACCCGGTGGCGCAGAAGCACTGGGACTATTCGGAATCGACCACCATCATTCGCCGCATCTTCTCCGAACGCATGTACCCGATCACGATCGAAGGTCTGGAGAATGCGATGAAGGAACTGGTACGGTAGCTCTCGTCATTCCGGGGCGTCCGAAGGACGAACCCGGAATCCATTTAGCCACTTGCGCCGGCGGAGGAATGGATTCTCTGATGTGCAATTGCACATCATAGTTCGCGCTATGCGCGCCCCGCAATGACGGCGACACAACAGCCAAGGGAGAGCCCCATGCCCCAGACCATTCACCGCGGCATCAAGCAGATGATGGATGAAGCCAATGCCGAGATCGAGACCGTCAGCGCGGCCGACGCCATCAAGCTGCTCCCAAACGGTGATGTCGTGATCGTCGACATCCGCGATCCCCGCGAGATCGAGCGCGATGGCAAGATCCCCGGCGCCTTCTCGTGCACCCGCGGCATGCTCGAGTTCTGGATCGATCCCGCGAGTCCCTACGCCAAGCCGATCTTCCAAGAGGACAAGAAGTTCATCTTCCATTGCGCCGGCGGCATGCGCTCGGCCCTGGCTGCGAAGACCGCGCAGGACATGGGGCTGAAGCCGGTCGCCCATATGGGCGGCGGTTTTGCCGCCTGGCGCGACGCCGGCGGCCCGATCGAGAAGTGGGAGCCGAAGAAGAAATAAGCTCGTCACACGCGGGCTGATCCGCGTATCCCGACAAAAGGGCCATCCTCTCGAAGAGGATGGATCGCCGGGTCAAGCCCGGCAATGACGATTTGCGAAGCGCCGGAGATCCATCCATGACTACCACCGAAGACCCGCTCGTCTCCACCGACTGGCTTGCCGCCCATCTCGGCGATCCCAAGGTCAAGGTGATCGACGCCTCCTACAAGATGCCGGGCGTGTTGCCGTTGCCGGCAGACGATTTCATCGCCGCCCACATTCCCGGTGCGGTGTTCTTCGACGTCAATGCGATCGCCGACAAGAACGACCCGCGCCCGCACATGTATCCGACCGCCGAGCAGTTCGCGCAGAACGTCTCCGCGCTCGGCATCTCCTCCGACGACACCGTGGTCGCCTATGATGCCGGCGGCTGGGTCGCAGCGCCGCGGGCGTGGTGGATGTTCCTTTCGTTCGGCCATCCGAACGTGAAGGTGCTCGACGGCGGTTTGCAGAAGTGGAAGGTCGAGGGACATCCGACAGAATCCGGTCCCGTGACAGCGAAGCCTGGAAAATTCCAGGCCAAGTTCGATCCGAGCTTCGTCCGCAGCAAGGAGCAATTGCTCGGCAATATCGAGACCAAGAAGGAACAGGTGATCGATGCACGGCCGCGTCCGCGGTTCGAGGGCACCGTGGTCGAGCCCTGGCCCGGCCGTCGCTCCGGCCACATCCCAGGCAGCCGCAACGTTCCTTATGCCGATCTGTTCGACCCGAAGACCGGGGCGATGAAGCCGCTCGATGAATTGCGCAAGGCATTTGCGTCCGCCGGCGTCGACACGGCAAAGCCGATCGTCACCAGTTGCGGCTCCGGCGTCTCGGCGCTGGTGTTGACGCTCGCGCTCTATCGCCTCGGCGTGCGCGGTAGTGCGCTCTACGACGGTTCCTGGGCCGAATGGGGATTGCCGGGCGGGCCGCCGATCGCGACGGGACCCGCCTGATTCCAGACGATCAGCGTGTCGGGCGCACGAGCATCGGCTGGCCGAACGGATCGAGCACCTGCTGTGGCGGGGCCTGCCGCATCAGGCGTTGCTGCTGCGCCGCCACGCGCCGACGCTCCCTGGCACGCTCCGCCCGCGCACGCTTCTTGGCGGCGCTTTGATCCGGCTTCGCGTCCGCGCTCTTTGCGGACGTCGTTTCCTCGACGGTAACCGCGGGGCCGCCCAGCGTGGCGATCTTGGCCGCCGCCGGACTCTCTTCCGCTGCGGCAGGCGCCTCGGGTGCGGAGGGGGTGGCGTCGTTCGCGGGCGGGACCTCTGCGACCGCCGCAGGCTTGGTCTCTTCGGCGGGAGCAGGAGTTTCCGTCTGGGCTGCCGTCGTCGGTGCCTGTGGTTCCGGAGCATCTGCCACAGGCGGCGGCGTCTCGGTCGAAGCAGGCTCATCGGGCTTCACGGCGGCCACCTCCTCGGGCTCGGCCGGCGCGGGAGCATCGGCGGTTGGTACGGCCGGAGCAGGGGACGTCTCGGCGCTGTCCGGCGCCTTTTCTGTTGTCTCTGCTGCGGACGCGTCGACGCGCAGCATGGCGAGCGTCGGCGGCTTCTCTTGAACTTGTGTTTGGGCTTGCGCGAAGACGGGCTCCGGTGGGCTGCGTCGCGACGGGATGCTCGCGACTTCCTCATGGGCAGCCCGCAGAAGCGCCGCGGCGCCAAGTCCGAAGATCAGGACCGACGTCGACAGCACGATCGCCGCGAACAGGAAACGAAGACCGGGAAGCATGGGTGCGGTTCCGTCTTTGCCGAAGTGTTCTTTTGAGCCAGAGGAAACGCGGTGACCACAGGGGAAGGCCGCTCGCAGGCAGCGAATCAAGCCGATTCGAGGATATCGCAACCAATGTCGGGGAATGACGCCCGTAGTCCAACGGAATAACTTTTCCCGACGGTGAGGCATCTTTGCCGCAGCGATCACTGCCCAATCACAAAATGACCGATTCGGGCCGGATTTCGCGGAATTGTCTTGAATGCGCCGCTATCTTCCTTCAAGTGCCGTTAACGGTCCGGTGTGGCTTGGGGACTATACAAGAGCGATGATGATCAACCGCATTCTGACGATTTGTGCTGCCGCAGCGCTCGGCGCGGCAGGAACTTCGGTTGCGCAGGCGCAGCAGGGCTACCCCGCAGGGCCAGGTCCGGTCTATTCCGCTCCTCAGGGCTCCTATCCGCCGCCGCCCCCTGGCTACGTGCGCGACGACCGCCGCCCGTCGGATTTTGATGTCTTTGAAGAGGACGACGAGGCGCCGAACGGCCAGAGTTCGGCGTCGCTGTCGCCGCCCGGACCGGTGCTTTCGCCCAACGATCCCCGCTATGGCCGCCCGATGGGCGCGCCGCCGCCGGCCTATTCGGATCGTAACATGCCGACCGGCCCGGTCATGTCGCCCGATGATCCGCGCTACGGCCGTCCGGCAGGCCCGCCGCCGGTGATCTACGCCGATCGTCCCCAGGGGCCGGCGCAGAATTATAATTATCCCGATGATCGCGCCATGCGTCCGCCGGAGTCCGTGGGCGCCGCGGGTGGTGCGCCCGCCGTCACCGGCGCCGTGCCGCAGCAGCCCCAGGTCGGCAGCGACGGCAGGCCGATGACGGTCGCGGCGCTGCCGCCGGAAGAGCAGCCGGAAGCCGCTCCCGTGCAACTGCCGCCGAACCTGCGTCGCCAGGAAGTCTCGTTCGCGACCAAGGAGCCGGCCGGCACCATCGTGGTCGATACGTCGAACACCTACCTCTACTACATCCTGGGCGGCGGCCGCGCAGTCCGCTACGGCGTTCGCGTCGGCCGCGACGGCTTCACCTGGACCGGCGTGCAGAAGATCAGCCGCAAGGCGGAGTGGCCGGACTGGTACCCGCCGACCGAGATGATCGAGCGTCAGCCCTATCTGCCGCGCTTCATGGCCGGCGGCCCCGGCAATCCGCTCGGCGCGCGCGCGATGTATCTCGGCTCGACCGTGTACCGTATCCACGGCACCAACCAGCCGTCGACGATCGGCAAGTTCGTCTCGTCGGGCTGCATCGGCATGCTGAATGAGGACGTCTCCGACCTCTTCGATCGCGTGAAGGTCGGCACCCGCGTGGTGGTGATGCCGGGCGGTCCGCCGCCTGGAACCGCCACCGCCTCCGCTGCGCCGCCGCCTAGCGGGTCCGTTGCCGCCGCCCCAGCGCAGGCGCAGGCCGCCGCGCCGCTGCCGGGCACGCAGCCGACGGCAGTGCCGCCGCTGCCGGCCCCGGTCACGATCCGCTAGCGCGATTGCAGTTCAACATCAAAAGGCGCGCGAACAGCGCGCCTTTTTTGTTTGGTGCGACCGTGATCGGCAGGCTTTGCACTTCTGTCAAATTCCCGCGCTTGAATTCGTGTTCGGCTGGACTACGTGCCAGAGGGCTGCAACCGACGTGGGGATAATGCCATGCGCATCCTTGTTGCGGGCGCCACCGGCGCTATCGGCCGACAACTCGTTCCCGCCCTGATCCGGGCCGGCCATTCGGTGATCGGCACCACGCGAACATCAGCCAAAGCCGAGGCGATCGGGCAGATGGGCGTCGAGCCTGTCATCGTCGATGGGCTCGATGCACAGGCCGTCCGCGCGGCGGTCATTGCGAAGCAGCCCGAGGTGATCGTCCATCAGATGACCGACCTCGCTAATGTCACCGATCTCCGCCATTTCGATCGTGCCTTCGCGGTCACTAACCGGCTGCGCACCCTCGGCACCGATTGCCTGCTGGCCGCCGCGCGCGAAGCCGGTGTCAGGCGTTTCGTCGCCCAGAGCTTCTGCGGCTGGACTTATGGCCGAAGCGGCGCACCGGTCAAAACCGAGGCCGATCCGCTCGATCCCGATCCGCCGCAGGAATTGCGCCACACGCTGGAGGCGATCCAGCATCTGGAGCGGGCAGTTACCGGCTCTGAGCAGCCGGAAGGAATCGTGCTCCGATACGGATCGTTCTACGGCCCCGATACCGGCATACTGTCGCGGGCGATGGTCGATCAATTGCGGCGCCGGCGCGTGCCGATGATCGGCGATGGCGGCGGCTGGTGGTCGTTCATCCATGTCGCCGACGCGGCATCCGCCACCGTTGCCGCGATCGAGCGCGGCAGAGCCGGCAACATCTACAACATCGTCGACGACGAGCCCGCGGAAGTCAGCGAATGGCTGCCGGCGCTCGCGGCGATCGTGGGCGCCAAGCCGCCATTCCATGTGCCGGTCTGGCTCGGCCGCCTGCTCGCCGGCGAACATATGGTGGCGATGATGACCGAGGTGCGGGCGGGCTCGAATGTCAAAGCCAGGCGCGAGCTCGGCTGGCAGCCGTCGCATCCATCCTGGCGCACCGGCTGTGCCGAAATCGTCGGGCACTCCGGCGGCCACAGCGCCGCCGCCTGAGCAGGTGATGCCACGCTCAGACCTCCGCCTCGCCCGTGCTTTCGCGGGTTGCATTCCCGAGCCAACCGGCGGCGCGCAACAAGTCGCCATCGCGCCCCTGGGCGCCTATGAGCTGGACGCCGATTGGAAGCCCCTGACGGCCTCTGAGCAGCGGCAGCGAGACGGTAGGCAGGCCGCAGAGGCTCCATGGCATCGACATCACGCCGGAGCCCGGCCCATCTTCCAGCCGGGTCGCCTCACCCGGCGCCGACAGGGTGATCAACGCATCATGTTCGATGAACAGAAGCGAGGCCAGTTCAACGAGACGATCGGCCTGCGCGTCGAGCGTGAGGTAGCGTGCCGCGCTGATGGTGCGGCCGGCTTCGATTCCCTGCTGCAGCGGCGCGCAATAGCGGCGGATGGTCTCAGTCGGCTCCGAGCCGAAACGATAAGCGAGATGCGCGTTGAGCAGCCCGAAGGTGACATCAAGCGCCTGATCGAATTCAAGTGGGAGTTCGACCTCGACGATCGCGGTCGGCAGTGACTGGATGAATGTCTCGAACGCCTGGCCCGCGTCGTCATCGATCAGCTTCCAGCCCGGCCCCTTCACCAGGGCAAGACGGGGCGCTGTTGCCGCAGGCTGGACAGCAGCCAACGCGGGATCGAACGCGCCGGCGAAAAGGCATGCATCCGGGATCGAGCGGGCCAACAGTCCGACATGCGCCATCCGCGGCACCAGCACATTCGATCCCGCCATCGAGGTGAATCCCAACGAGGGCTTGAACGCGAATGCGCCGCAAAACGACGCGGGCAGGGTGGTCGAAGCGGTATGCTGCGTGCCGAGCGCCAGCGGCACCATGTGGTCGACGACTGCGGCCGCAGAGCCCGCCGACGACACGCCCGGCGAGCGCGACAGGTCCTTGGGATTGCGGGTCGGGCTCGGATGGTACATCCCGAATTCGGATGTCGCGGTCTTGCCGACAATGATCGCGCCGGCGCGGTGGAGCGCCGCCACGGCATCCGCATCGGCGTTTGGCCGCCGGCCGCGAAGCGTTTCGCTGCCATATTCGGACGGCATGTCGGCGGTGTCGAATACGTCTTTCACCCCGATCGGCAGGCCGTGCAGCGCGCCGAGTGGCCCACCTGATGCGCGGTGCTCGTCCGCACGCCGGGCCTGCTCGCGCGCCCGTTCCGCATCGAGGAAAGCCCACGCCTTGACCTCGGGCTCACGCGCGGCGATCCGGTCGAGGCAGGCATTCATCAAATCGAGCGCGCCTATGTCGCCCCGCTTGAGCCTGTCGGCCAGCCTGCTGGCCGACAGGTGGTTTGGAGGCATTGAGTCGGTCATCATCGAACCGAGGCCGTGATGCTGCAGCCGGATTCGGCCGCCGGGCGGAACGCGGTCGCGGCGGGAACGGTGGCGATCCGCTCGTAATAGTCCCAGGGCTGCCGGCTCGCCGCCGGCGATTTCACGCGATAGACGCCGAGATCATAGGCGAGGCGGCCGTTCTGCTGCACGACTGCCTGCCGCCCGAACCGATCGACCGGAAGCTGGCGCATCTCGGCATTGACGATCGCGGCATCGTCGCTCTTGGCGCTTCTCGCGGCCTTCAAGAAATGCAGCATGCCGGAATAGACGCCGGCCTGTTCGCGCGTCGGCATTCGGCCGTGTTCCTTCAGGAAGCGCAGTGCGAAGTCGCGCGTGCCGTCGCTGTCATCCCAATAGAACCCCGTGGTGATGATGAGCCCCTGCGCCGCTTCGAGGCCGAGGCTGTGGACGTCGGTGACGAAAGCATGGAGGGCTGCGATCTTCTGCGTGCGCATGATGTCGAACTGGCCGGCTTGCTTGATCGCATTGACGGTGTCGGCACCGGCGCTCGCGAGCGCCACGACCTGCGCGTTCGAGCTCTGGGCGCGCAGCAACAGCGAGGCGAAATCGGCGGTGTTGAGCGGATGGCGCGCGCTGCCGAGCACTTTGCGGCCGCGCTCCTGCACCACGGCACTGGCGTCTTTCTCCAGGTCGTGGCCGAACGCATAGTCGGCAGTGAGGAAGAACCAGGACTTCTGCCCCTGTTCGGTCAGCGCCGCAGCCGTGCCACGCGCCAGCGCGTAAGTATCGTCGGTCCAATGGGTCACGTAGGGCGAGCAACGTCCGCCGGTGATCTCGACGCTGGCGGCACCCGATACCAGGAGCGACCGCTTCTTCTCGGTCGCGATCGTCATCAGCGCGAACACCGCGCCCGAATGCGGCAGGTCGACAATAGCGTCGACGCCTTGCCGGTCAAACCATTCGCGTGCGATGGCTGAGGCGACGTCCGGCTTGTTCTGATGATCTGCGGTGATGATCTCGATCGGGACCCCGTCGATCGAGCCGCCAAAATCGGCAACCGCCATCCGCGCGGCCTTGATCGAGCCCGGCCCGCCGACATCGGAGACCACGCCGCTTTGATCGCCCATAACCCCGATGACGACCTTATTGTCCGAGAATTGAGAGAAGGCTGGCGACGTGAGTATCGAGCTAAGTGCAATTGAAATCAGGATTTTCCGGTACATTTCGCTGCTCCACGTGAGGTGCGGCGCAACCTACCAATTCGCCGCGACGCATATGTGACAATGATGGTACATATGTAACGGTTGGTGTAAGAGACGTAGATATCGAGGTCGATGGGGAAACAGCGTGACCAGACAGGCGACGGAAATCGAAACGTTCGGGCCAGAAGTGGAGAACGGGGACGCGTTGGTCGCCCGCATCTGCTGGCACTACTACAAGGAGGGGCAAACCCAGGACGTCATCGCGCAGCACCTGAAAATCACGCGGAAGCGGGTCAACCAGATCCTGGGAGAAGCGCGGGAGCGCGGCGTCGTCCAGATTTCAATTGCCAGCCCGTTCGGTCCTTGCAGCGAACTTGAGGCCCGCCTCGCTGCACGCTTCAAGCTGCGCAACGCCATCGTCGTGCCCGCGCCGATTGGCGACACCGATGTCCGCAACCTCGTCGGGGCCGCCGCCGGCCACTACATCTCCGAGCACCTGCCGCCCGCCGGGACTCTCGGCATCACCTGGGGCGGCACCATCAACATGGCCGCGCAAAATCTGCGGCGCCGTTCCGGCGACGGCTGCCGTGTCGTTCTGTTGTGCGGCGGGCTTGCCGAAAGCACGGCGATCAACCCTTACGACAACGCGGCGATGATGGCACGCGCGTTGGGTGCGACATGCTACTACGTGACCGCGCCGATGTTCGCGGCAACGGCGCAGCTTCGCGATGCGCTGGTTTCCAGCGAGCCGGTGCGCTCGGTTCTTGCAATGGTCGCGGAGCTGGATATCGCCCTGTTCAGCGCCATCGATCTGTCCGAACAATCGAAAGCGCTGGAATATGGCGTGATATCGCGCGAGACGTGGCAATCGCTGCGCGACGCCGGCGCCGTCGGCGATATCTGCGGCCACTATCTCGACAAGGACGGCAACGCGGTGACGCATCCCCTGACCCGGCGCGTGATCCATCCGCCGATGCGCGATCTGAAGGCGGTACGCGAGCGCATCCTTGCCGCCGGCGGTCTTCAGAAGCTCCCGATCATCAGCGCAGCAATCCGCGCGGGGCTGGCCGATATCCTGATCACGGACGAACGGGTCGCGACCGCTCTCTGCGAGGATCGGTGATTACGCCAATCGCCGCGGCGGCTCGCTGCCCTTGGTCCAGGCATCGATGCACTCGACCATCTGGCCGTAGTGGATCCCGAGGCTCTCCTGGGTCGCGTAGCCGAGGTGCGGGGTGAGCACGAGGTTGTCGAGCCTGCGGAAGGGATGGTCGGCCGGCAGCGGCTCCACCGAGAACACGTCGATGCCGGCGCCCGCGATCTTCTTTTGCGTAAGGACTTCCAGCAGTGCGTTCTCGTCGACGATCGGCCCGCGCGCAGTGTTGACGAGATAGGCCGTCGGCTTCATCCGCGCGAGATCGGCGGCACCCACCAGGCCGCGCGAGCGCTCGCTCAGCACCACATGGATGGTGACGATGTCGGCGGTCGCAAACAATTCCTCCTTGCTGGCATAGCCGACGCCGGCCTCCTTGCATTTCTCGGCCGTCAGGTTGGGGCTCCAGGCGTTGACATTCATGCCGAACGCCTGCGCGAGCTTCGCCACCCGGGTGCCGAGCTTGCCGAGCCCGACCACGCCAAGCGTGCGGCCCTCGATCTCTACGCCAGCAAAAGTCTGCCAGGGCTCGCCGGCATGCATCCGCGCGTTTTCCCGGCCGATGCCGCGGGTGAGTTCCAGGATCAGGCCGAGCGTCAGCGCCGCGGTCGGGTCGCGGCTGTATTGCGTGCCGCACAGCACCACCTTGTGAGCCTTGGCGGCGTCCACGTCGATTGCCGCATTGCGCATGCCTGATGTCAGCAGGAGCTTCAGCTTGGGCAGCGCCGCGAACAGCGTGCGCGGGAATGCGGTGCGTTCGCGCATCGCGCAGATGATCTCGAAATCGGCAAGCGCGCTCGCGGCCGCCGCCTCGCTCGCAAACGGCTCCCTGAACACGGTGATGTCGATGCGGTCCTTGATCCCTGACCAGTCCGCGATCGAAAGTGACAGGTTGAAATAGTCGTCGAGGATTGCACAGCGCAGCCGCGTCATCGATGAATCCGTCTCTGGCGAAAGGACGGCGAAAATACCGTCGGGGGATATCGCCATGGTTGCGCGCAATCGTCGGGTCGCGCAAGCGGAGTTCGGGAAACGCCGGCTCCAAATATCCGACAGGCTCAGAGCATGATCCGGAAAAGTGGATACCGGTTTTCCGAAAAGATCATGCTCAAACAAAGAGATGAGATCATGATCCGATTGCTTCTAATCGGATCATGATCGCAACCGGCTTCTGTGCTTGGCGCGCCAGGCCGGCCCGGGTCCGCGCATATAGTGCAGTTCCGGCCGGTAGGGGTTGAATGCTCTGGTGAAGAACTGGCGCCAGAAGACGCGGAGTTCGGCGATGATCTTCGCAAGGCCAGTGCGGCTGGCCCCCGGGGCGGGCAGGGACGTGCTTGTTGCCATGACACAGCCCTCCTGTTGGTCATGCGCGGCTTAGCCTGCGCAAAATGCCGTTTTCGACGCTGAAAACGAGATTTCGCCCGATTTATTAAAAGATGGTTTCAATTGTCGTCATCCTCCGTACACATGGTTTCAATCCCGTATTCATCGGGGTGAACGGATGGAAAACGCGCGGTGTGCGGTTGCGCTTTGAGGGCCCGGCGGCTACATCGGCGGCAGCAAAATTTCCACAAATCCTGCCGATTCCAGGGGACTCAATGGCCCGCCAATTCGTCTATTTCATGCAAGGTCTGACCAAGAGCTACCCGACCCGCAAGGTGCTCGATAACGTCCACCTGAGCTTCTACCCGGACGCCAAGATCGGCGTGCTCGGCGTCAACGGCGCCGGTAAATCGACGCTGCTCAAGATCATGGCAGGCATCGACAAGGACTATACCGGCGAAGCCTGGGTCGCCGAGGGCGCCCGCGTCGGCTATCTCGAGCAGGAACCGCACCTCGATCCCAAGCTGACCGTCCGTGAGAACGTGATGCTGGGCGTCGCCAAGCAGAAGGCGATCCTCGATCGCTATAACGAGCTGGCGGTGAACTACTCGGATGAGACCGCCGATGAGATGACCAAGCTGCAGGACGAGATCGAGGCCCAGGGCCTCTGGGATCTCGACAGCAAGGTCGACCAGGCGATGGACGCGCTGCGCTGTCCGCCCGACGACGCCGACGTCTCAAAGCTCTCCGGCGGCGAGCGCCGCCGCGTCGCGCTGTGCCGGCTCTTGCTCGACCAGCCCGAGCTGCTGCTGCTGGACGAACCGACCAACCATCTCGACGCCGAATCTGTGTCCTGGCTCGAAGGCCATCTGCGGCAGTATCCCGGCGCGATCCTGATCGTCACCCACGACCGCTACTTCCTCGACAATGTCACGGGCTGGATTCTCGAGCTCGATCGCGGCCGCGGCATTCCCTATGAGGGCAACTATTCCTCCTGGCTGGTGCAGAAGCAGAAGCGGCTCGAGCAGGAGGGCCGCGAGGACGCGGCGCATCAGAAGACGCTGGCGCGCGAGCAGGAGTGGATCGCATCCTCGCCCAAGGCTCGCCAGGCCAAGTCCAAGGCGCGTTACCAGCGCTACGAGGATCTGCTCAAGAAGGCGAGCGAGAAACAGACTCAGGCCGCGCAGATCATCATCCCCGTCGCCGAGCGGCTCGGCCAGAACGTCGTCGATTTCGAAGGCCTGACCAAGTCGTTCGGCGATCGCATGCTGATCGACAATCTCACCTTCAAGCTGCCGCCCGGCGGCATCGTCGGCGTGATCGGTCCGAATGGCGCCGGCAAGACCACACTATTTCGCATGATCACCGGGCAGGAAAAGCCCGACCAGGGTACGATCACGGTCGGCGAGTCCGTCCATCTCGGCTATGTCGACCAGTCGCGCGACGCGCTCGACGGCAGCAAGACCGTGTGGGAGGAGATTTCCGGCAACAACGAGCTGATCCTGCTCGGCAAGCGCGAAGTGAATTCGCGCGGTTATTGCTCGGCCTTCAATTTCAAGGGCGCCGACCAGCAGAAGAAAGTGGGCGCACTTTCGGGCGGTGAACGCAACCGCGTGCATCTTGCCAAGATGCTGAAGTCGGGCGCCAACGTGCTGCTGCTCGACGAGCCCACCAACGACCTCGACGTCGACACGCTGCGCGCGCTCGAAGAGGCGCTGGAGGATTTCGCCGGCTGCGCCGTGATCATCAGCCACGACCGCTGGTTCCTCGACCGCATCGCCACTCACATCCTCGCCTTCGAAGGCGATAGCCATGTCGAATGGTTCGAAGGCAACTTCCAGGATTACGAAAAGGACAAGATGCGGCGTCTCGGCCAGGATTCGATCATCCCGCATCGGGTGAAATACAAGAAGCTGACGAGGTGACGGCAGTCTAGCGACAATTTGCTGCGGCCAGTTGTCGCTTCCCACCACGACGAGATTGCGTAGATATAGCATTCCGCAATCCAAATCCTGCCACGAGCAAATTCATAATGTCTGCTACCTCCGACGCACCCGTGCCGCCGAAGAACATACCGCTGCGCCCGGTCCCTATGCTGATCTTCGGATCGCGCTGGTTGCAATTGCCGCTTTATGTCGGGCTGATTATCGCTCAGGGCGTCTATGTCGTGCTGTTCATCAAGGAACTGTGGCACCTGTTCGCCCATGCCTTTGATTTCAGCGAGCAGCAGATCATGCTGGCGGTGCTCGGCCTGATCGACGTCGTCATGATCTCGAATCTTTTGGTGATGGTGATCGTCGGCGGCTACGAGACCTTCGTCTCGCGCCTCAACCTGCGGGGACATCCAGACGAGCCGGAATGGCTGAGCCACGTCAACGCCAGCGTGCTCAAGATCAAGCTGGCGATGGCGATCATCGGCATCTCCTCGATCCACCTGCTGCGGACCTTCATCGAGGCCGGCGCACTGACGTCGGGCAAGACCAACTACACTGAGACCGGCGTGATGTGGCAGACGATCATCCACACCGTCTTCATCCTCTCCGCGATCGGCATTGCCCTCGTCGACAAGCTCTCGAATGCGTCGATCGAAGGAGCCAAGCAGTCGGCCGGACATTGAGGGTGCGGCGGCTGTCGTGTCGTGCTAGCATCGCGTGATTAATGTCTGCCTCAAGAACAGGATAGCACTTGGATTGGACCGCTGTGTGAACAGGCCGCCCGTCTTGTCATTCCTCCGTGCGCTTGCCTTCGGCCTCCTGTTCTCGACGTCGCCCTTGGTGCCGTCAGCCCACGCCGCCGATGCCGCCTTCACCCAATTCATCGCCTCACTGTGGCCGGAGGCGCAGGCCGCCGGTGTGTCGCGCGCGACGTTTGATCGTGAGACGCGTGGGCTCGAGCCTGACTACAAGCTGCCTGATCTGATCCTGCCGGGCCGCCCGGCGACCGGCGCCCCGTCCCAGGCTGAATTCGTCCAGGTGCCGGCGGATTACGTCAAGGAAGCATCGATCGCGCGGCTTGCCGTCGAGGGGCAGCGGCTGATGCAGAAGCACCGCGCTGATCTCAACGAGATCGAAAATCGCTTCGGCGTGCCGGCAACCGTGGTGCTCGCGATCTGGGGCCGCGAGACCGATTACGGCCGCTACAAGCTACCCTACGACACGCTGCGCGTGGTGGCGACACAGGCCTATGTCGGCCGCCGCAAGGACCAGTACCGCACCGAGTTCATCCTCGCGCTGAAGATCCTCGGCGAGGGCGCGGTGACGCGCCAGGAAATGCGCTCGTCCTGGGCCGGCGCCACCGGGTTTACGCAGTTTCTGCCATCCGAATACTACAAGCATGGCGTCGATCTCGACGGCGACGGCCGCATCGATATCTGGCACTCGGTGCCGGATGCGCTCGCCTCCGCCGCCCAGCAGCTCGTCAACAAGGGTTGGCAGAAGGGCGTGCGCTGGGCCTACGAGGTGAAGGCGCCGGCCAATGTCGATTGCACCATGGGCGTACCCGAGGTGACGAGGCCGGTCGGCGAATGGCTGGGCGCAGGCTTTGTGCCGGTGCGCGGACAGAAGCTCAGCGCGACGGAACAGGCGCAGCCGGCCTCGCTGTTGCAGCCCGAGGGCATCTATGGCCCCGCATTCCTGACCACGAAGAACTACTTCGTCATCAAGGAATACAATTTTTCCGATCTCTACGTGCTGTTTGTCGGCCATCTCGCCGACCGCATGACGAGCCCGGCGCCGTTCGCGACGCCCTGGTCGGCGACGACGCAATTGCGCACCGCCGATGTCGAGGCGATGCAGCGCCATCTCACGCGGATCGGTCTCTACAAGGACAAACTCGACGGCAAGGCCGGGATGCAGACCCGCGCCGCGCTCGGCGCCTACCAGAAATCGGCAGGCCTGAAGGTCGACTGCTGGCCGAGCGAAGCGGTGCTGCGTTCGATGGCCGCCGCGAGGTAGCCGTCGGCGATAAGGGCAAAGAAAAACCCGGCCTGGATGTCGGCCGGGTTTTGATTCAGTGGCTCGATGAGCCGGGTCAGCTTAGTCGCAAACCTGAACGCGACGGAAACGCCAGCCGTAGCCGTCCCAGAAGCGCTCGCGAATCATGCGGCACGGAGCTTCTTCAACGTAGACCGGCGCCGGTGCGACATAGACCGGAGCCGGACGGCTCGCAGCAATCGCGCCACCGAGCAGGGCGCCGCCAATCAGCCGGCCACGCCGGCTGCGATCTGGCCGTCTCCGGCCTTGGCAGCCGGCGCGACAGCCAGCGAACCGGCAATCGTTGCGACCGCGACGAAGGCAGCTAATGTCTTCTTCATGTCTTGGGCTCTCCTGGATGGCGCCTTCAGCCGACGCCGGGTTTAACGCTTAACGATGACTCGCACGCTGGTTTCGAAATCCCGTGTCGCAAAAAGAGCGCACAACAGTCAATCGAAAGTAAACGTCAGCGCGCTAATGGCCTGAAAAAAACGGTTTTTTCTGGCCATAAGCCGTTCAGCTTCCGGAAAAGCGGGGGTTTTCCGGCATCCTGTGCGAGATTTAATGAAGGTGAATGCGCGTTAATAGCAGACGCGCACGTTGCGCACCCGCCAGCCATAGCCGTCCCAGAAGCGCTGGCGCTGCCAGGCGCAGGGCGGCCCGTACTCGTAGGGGTCGGCGACGTAGTAGCCGGGGCCAGGACCGTAGGAATACCCGGGACCGTAGGAGTAACCGGGACCGTAGTACCCGTTCTGCGAAGCGATCGCCCCGCCGATCAGGGCGCCACCGATCAGTCCGGCCGCGACGCCTGCGGCAACGCCGCGCTGCGCATGCGCCGGAGGAGGTGCCGCCACGAGCGCGCCTGCCAATGCAATGGCGGCAAATCCGAGCAATGTCTTCCTCATGGCCTCACCTTTCTTCAAGTCATCCCTTTTGGGGCACTGGTCCTGACCAGAGTTCCACATTTCCCCTTGACGATCAATCAACGCCGCGGCGGATCGCCCGCCACGTGATAGCCGGCGTGCCGTGCGATGACGCGGATCACACTTAGAGCCATTCCAATTTACCTCCATCATCAGTTTGGAATTGCTTCAAATTCCGGTTTTTCCCTTTGCGTCGCTTGCTCGCCTTCAATATTTCTTATGTCAGCATCACCGACCGGACCCGCCTCTTCGATGATCGTTTGTTCCTGTAATGTCCTCAGCGACCACGACGTCCGCAGTGCCGTGAGCGTCGGCGGGTCCTTGCCGCGAAATGCCAAGCAGCTCTATGGCTGCCTTGGCTGCAGTGCAGAATGCGGCCGCTGTGCCCGCACCATCAAGACGATCATTGACGAGGCGCTCGGACCGTGCGCCAAGGCCTGCTGCAGCGGCTGCCCGCACAGCCACGAGACAGTCGACGAAGCCGCCAACACTGAGTTCGCGCTCGCGGCCTGCTGAGCCGCCGGGATTTCCCCAGATCTCTTCCCAGGTGCCCTCCCAGAGGAGGGTTGCTCTTGTCCATAATCTGATTTAGAAGCGTTCTAAAGTTGGAATCGGGCCCGCTTTGGGCCTTTAAGCATTTGGAGTGGACTATGCAGGGCGACCCTAAGGTCATCGAATATCTCAACAAGGGCCTGCGCAGCGAACTCACGGCGATCAACCAGTACTGGCTGCACTATCGCATCCTGAATAACTGGGGCCTCCTGGAGATGGCGAAGGTCTGGCGCAAGGAATCGATCGAGGAGATGCACCACGCCGACCGCTTCACCGACCGCATTTTGTTCCTCGACGGCTTCCCCAACATGCAGGTGCTCGATCCCTTGCGGATCGGCCAGAACGTCCAGGAGATCATCGAGTGTGATCTCGCCGCCGAGATCGGCGCCCGCGCACTCTACCAGGAAGCCGCCACCTATTGCCACGGCGTGAAGGACTATGTGAGCCGCGATCTGTTCGAGGACCTGATGAAGGACGAGGAGCACCACATCGATTTCCTCGAGACCCAGCTCGACCTGATCCAGCGCATCGGCCTTGAGCTCTACACCCAGAAGCACGTCGGCCACCTCGAGAACGAGCACTGAGGCGGGGCAAGGATTTCCACCCTCTCCCCGAAAGGGGAGGGTGATTACCTGCGCCAGCCGTCAGAGCTGCGTCTTGTAGCGCTCTTCCACCACCGCCTGGCTCTCCGGCTCGCCGAGCGTGGTCTGGTCGTGGATCACTTCGCTGATGCTCGGGAATACCTTGCGCTCGACGCGCGTGTCCGCCGACCACAGTTTCGAGCGCATCAAGGCCTTGCCGCAGTGGAAATAGGCTTCCGTCACGTCGACGCGCAGCACCGCGCGCGGCGGCTTGCCGAATTCCACCATCGAAGCCAGGAGCTCCGGATCGGACGAGAGACGTCCCTTGCCGCCGACGCGCAATGTCTCGTCGATCCCCGGCACGAAGAAGATGAGCTGCAGAAAGCCCGAACCCTCGACGATGTTCCGGAAGCTGTCGATGCGGTTGTTGCCGGAGCGGTCCGGCATCAACAACAGGTTCGGCGAGGCGACGCTGACGAAGCCCGGATTGCCGCCGCGCGGGGACGCATCGACGCTGCCGTCCGAGCCTGAGGTCGCCAGCACGCAGAACGGCGACATGCCGATGAACTTCCTCGCATGCACATCGATCTCCGGCCGCGCCTTCGCGATCACGCGCGCAGTCGGCTTTTGATAGATCGAGGCGAGGTCGGCAGCGGCAAGGTCGGTCACGGGCGATCTCCGGATGTCGTATTTGCGACAAGCGTATCATCGCGAAATTCTGCCGTCATCCCGCGCTGAAAGAGGCATGCTCAGCCTCAGCCGCGATCCTCGACATCCGTCTCGGGGCGGTCGCTGCCGGCGGCGGTCTCGGTGTGCCATTGTCCGTCAGGGGTTTCATACTCGATCGCCTCGGTGCGGCCGGGCACCCGCTGCTCGGCCGCCACACGTCGGGCGGCGGCCAGCGCAGCGGCATGGGTCGCGAACGGTTCGGAGAACACGCCGTCCACGGTGTAGGCCCATCCGCCGTCATGTTCGACGATCTTGTAGATCACATGGCTCATCGGGAACTCGCTTCATGGTTGACACTGGAAGGGTGAAGCCACCGGCGCTTTCATGACAGAATAGGCGATGATGTCGGAATTTCCATGGACCAATCGTCCTTGGGCTAAGGCAACGGACCCGGGCCGCCGGTGACAGGAGTAAGGCATGTGCCGCAACATCAAGACGCTGTTCAATTTCGAGCCGCCCGCGACCGAGGACGAGATCCACGCTTCCGCACTGCAATTCGTGCGCAAACTGTCCGGCTTCAACAAGCCGTCGCAGGCCAATGAAGCTGCCTTCGATCGCGCGGTCGCCGAGGTCTCGGACGCCGCGCACCGGCTTCTCGTTTCGCTACACACCACGGCACCGGCGCGCGACCGCGAAGTGGAGGCGGAGAAGGCAAAGGAGCGCTCGCGGCTGCGGTTCGGGTGAGCCGCGCCGGCCGGCGGCCTATTTCTTGTCCTTATGCTTCTTCTTTTTCTTGTCCTTGTGATCCTCGTCTTCATCGGGATCGTCGAGGTCAGCGGGCTGCTCGGCCACGGCCGCAGCCAATGCTTCGCGCTCGGCCGCCTCCTGCTCGCGCTGGCGGCGATAGTCTTCCCAGGCGTCGAAGATCATGTGAAGCCACGGCATCACCTGTTCGATCGACGGCAGTTGCCCGGGCGGGCCCGGCTCGCCGCGCGGACCGGCCGGACCCTGCGGCCCGGCGGGACCATGCGAACCAGGCGCACCCTGCGCGCCCGGTTCGCCTCGCTTGCCTTGCGCACCAGGCTTGCCCTGCGCTCCCGGCTTGCCTTGCGGGCCGGGCTTGCCGCGCGCCCCGTCGGGGCCGCGCCGGCCGGGATGTCCCTGCGGTCCCGGCCGTCCTTGTTCGCCGGGACGGCCGCGTGGGCCCTGTGCGCCCGCTGCTCCGCGCCGGCTGGAAGCATCATCGGCCACTGCTGCACTCCGAATGAAATTGCGCCCGCGCGTTCTTAGCGGCGTTTGGCGACCGCTTCAATTCCGCGAGCGGATTGATCAACATCAATGATGCAATCGCGCTCCATGGCATCGTCGCGATGTGATGGTGGAACGGGAGCGAAGCCATGAACGCAGGCTGGAAGATCTTCTTGCTGTCGCTGGCCCTATTCGCGATTGCCTTCGGTGCCGAGCGGCTCCTTGTGCCCGACATCGTGCCGATCGGCTTTGCCGAGGAGCCGCAATTGCTGGTGTCGGTCCAGACCGCGTTCGTGCTGCGCGCCATCGAACTGATCGCCGGAAGCGTCGCTGCGATCTCGCTCGTCATCACCCTCGGCGCCTGGGTGAGGACGCGCAGCACGCGATCGCACGCGTAGGCGCCTAATCGCTCGGCGCGGGCACTTCGATTCCGTCAGCCGAATAGCTCCTGATCTTGTTGCGCAATGTGCGTACGGAAACGCCGAGCACGCGCGCGGCGCGCGTGCGGTTGCCATTGCAGCGGATCAGGGTTTGCAGCACCAGCTCGCGCTCGACCTCGCCGACGGTGGCTCCGATCAGGAGCGGCACGATTTCGTTGGGGGCCAGTGAGGACGCCGGAATCTCCGGCAGGGGCTGCGTGGACACATAGGACATGACACCTCCCGAGCAACGCCCGTTCGCAACATCGCGAATCGGAAACATCGAGAACGAACAAACCCCTTGCCCGCGCGAGACGGTGGCCGCAGATGGTTAACAAACGATTAACGCGGTCGCTGCCATCCACATTTCCGCATGGGTTCCCGCGTGCGCCATGCTCACACCGCCCGGTAGCCGCCATCCACCATCACGATCGATCCCGTGACATAGGCCGACAGGTCGGAGGCGAGGAAGATCGCCGGTCCCACGATATCCTCCGCCTTGCCGGCGCGGCCGAGCGGAGTGTGCGCGACGAAGGTGTTCGCGAGTTCCGGATTGCTCGCGCGCGTCTGCGCGTTCAGCGGCGTCTCGATGAAGCCGGGGCCGATTGCGTTGACGCGCACGCCTTCCTTGCCGAGCTCGGCGTGCGCACATGCACGAAGGACTGGATCGATCCGATATTGACGATGCGTCCCTTCGTGGCGCGGATCTGCGGCAGGAAGGCATGCGTCACGTTGAAGACGCCGGTGAGGTTGATCGCGATGACGTCTTCCCAATCCTTGATCACGGCCTCGTCTGCGCCGAGCATGCCGTTACGTCGCGCAATCCCGGCATTGTTGACGAGGATCGAGACTTGCCCGATCTTGCCGGCGATCTCCTTTGCAAGCGCGACGCAATCCTCGCGCCTGGTGACGTCGAGCGCAAAGCTGTCGGCTTGGCCGCCGGCGTCGCGGATCTCCTTCGCCGCTTCCGCCGCCGCGCTCTTGATGACATCGAGCAGCACCACGCGTGCGCCTTCGCGTGCGTAGCCGGCTGCGATCGCGCGGCCGATGCCGGAACCCGCGCCGGTGATGACGGCGATATGATTTTCGAGAAGGGCCATGGATGTTTCCTCTTTCCTGGTTCTTGAAACGCCGCCGCGAAGGCTAATTCAAAACGCGAGCAAACGGAAAGCCCTTGCTGGGAATTTGTAGGGTGGGCAAAGCGCAGCGTGCCCACCGTCAAGCACTCGACTCGGAATGGTGGGCACGCTTCGCTTTGCCCACCCTACGCATCTACGCATCCTGGCTACGCATTCTCGCCCATCCAGCTTCCGGGCTACACTCCGCAATGTGCGAATCGATCCGCGCCGCCATTGATGACTCAAGAAAATCCCGGAGACTTTCATATGAAAATGCCATCCGCCCTTCGTGCCGTGCTGGTCGCGCTCACCGCTATCGCCGGCGCCACTCTCTCCTCGGTCGCCCATGCCGACAGCGGCACTGTCTCGCTCACGATCTACAAGGCGGGCTGGATCATCGGCGGCTCCGGCGGTGGCGGCGTGCTGAATTTTCATGGACGCAGATATCCGCTGTCGGTCGGCGGCCTCGATTACGGCCTGGTGTTCGGCGGCTCGAAGACGGTGCTGCGCGGCCGCGTCAGCAACATCAATCGCCCCTCTGATGTCGCCGGCGTCTACGGCGCAGCCGGCGCGGGCCTTGCAATCGGCGGCGGCGCCCGCGCCATCGTGCTCACCAACCAGAAGGGCGCCGTGCTCGAACTCGCCGGCCACCAGGTCGGATTGATGGCGAATGCGGATTTGAGCGGGCTCGCGATCACGATGAAGTAGCGCGTCTACCTGCTCCATCTGCGCTTCTCTCGCGCTCACACCGTTGTCGTCCCCGCCTAGGGCGCAATTGCGCCCGGGGGGCGGGGACCCATATGTGGACGGCCCCCGTGGCACAAGAGCTTTTGAGGTGATCGGATCGCTTGCATCCATATGTCCGGCCTGTTTGATGCGATCGGATGATCGCTGGCCAAGATGGGATGCGCGAGGCGGGCTCCAAACAACCTGGCGACCTGCTGGCGGCCAATGGGTCCCACGGACTGTCTCGCCTCGTTGATTGATCGATCGCTCCATCTGCTCTTGCAGCTTCCGGGTCGGCCGGCGCGCGAGCCCGCCGGTCGGCCAATCTTTGTCAGGCGGCGGTTGCCGGCATGGCATTCATCCGCGC